>JABDPN010000221.1 GCA_013042715.1 Flavobacteriaceae bacterium
CTCTTTGGATTTTAATAAAATCGACTATGATATTTTCATAGAGAAATATATCTCACTATTATAAAGTAAACCAATTGATTTTCGAAATTAATTATGGTTCGTTGAAATTAAAAAGTATTATTCACCCTCAACTAGAACACTTAGAAATACAAGAACCTATTGCTCCTATTACTTCTGTATTTGATATATATAAGGAAGATGATCAATTACTGTTATTTAAAGATTATAATTTTATAGGAAATTATTCAGTTAACAATTATCATTTACTCCAAGGGAAATTTGCAATGGAGTTATTATGTAGCATTAATGAAAATAATGAATCGGATTGGTTAGGTACTTTTCATGCATCTACTGTAAAGAAAAACAACAAAGGTATTATGCTAATTGGTGATTCTGGCAGTGGTAAAAGTACATTTACAGCACTTATGATGAGTAATGGTTTTAACCTCGTCGCAGATGATATTTCTCCAATTTTAGCTAATGACTTAAAGGTTTATCCATATCCAGCTGGAGTTTCTATTAAATCTGGTGCATTTAAAACCTTAAATACAATAATTCCAGATTTTAAATTGTTAAAAGAAGTTTATGTTAATCCTTATAAAGGTTACGTAAAATATATTCCTTCTAGAAATACAGATTATATCAAACAAGGTACAGATAGCAATACTTTAATTCACATAAATTATAAACCAAATAGTAAAACTATTATAGAACCTTTTGATTTGAATGAAGCGCTTCAAATATTAATTCCAGAGTCTTGGTTAGAGTCTTCAAAAACTAATGCTAAAAGGTTCATGGAATGGTTAAAACAACTAAATTGCTATAAATTAACCTATAGTAATTATAAAGAGGCTATTAATCTGGTCTCAGAGTTAATAGAATAAAACTACAATGCTAACTTTACATCAAACTTTTTTGGATATTGGAATGATTCTAGATGATGAATCAGACAAATCAATTCTTGAAAAAAAACTTTGTAGTACTAATTATGACTTTGATAATTTAGTGATAATTGGTAGCCAGCATTTAGTATTACCTACAATTTATTGCAAATTACATAAATGGAACCTAATTCATTTTTTGCCGGAAGAATTAGCAACTTATTTAGAAAAACTTACAACCATAAATAGAAACAGAAACAAAACGATACTTTCAGAGATCAAATCTATAAGTGCTAAATTTTTAAATGACGGCATTACATATTCATTTCTAAAAGGTTCT
The DNA here is from genome assembly GCA_013042715.1 of Flavobacteriaceae bacterium. Taxonomy (GTDB): domain Bacteria; phylum Bacteroidota; class Bacteroidia; order Flavobacteriales; family Flavobacteriaceae; genus Site-B15. The sequence continues at coordinate 1,222 of JABDPN010000221.1, forward strand.
GCTCTACTTGTTGGTGGTTATTACGAAGATATTGGTGAAAGAATGATTGGTGATATAGATGTTTTAGTTTCTAAAGATCAATTACAGCAAGCACAAAATCTATTACTAAATAATAACTATATTGAATCTGATTTTACTATAGGAGATAAATATTTTGAACAAAAACATTTACCTAGATTAATTCCCAAAAACAAATTATGTGCAGTTGAGATTCATCAAAAACTACTTCATAAAAAAATTAGTAAACAACTCTCCTCCGAAGATTATTTAAATCATTCAAAAAAAATTGACAATATATCTATTGGTGCATCTCATGATTTGTTTTATCATTCAGTAATGAATTTTCAAATAAATGATTATGGTCATCTTTACAATTTTTTAGGTTTAAGAAGTGCTTATGACACTCTCTTGCTAAGAAAAAAATTGAATTCTGAATCATACAATAAACTATTATCGATAGACTATATCAAAAATTTAGCATATAAAATGTCATTATATTTCATTCCATTTAAAGATGAGCAAAAAAACATATCTTCAAGTTTATCTTTTATATCTTTTAAAAACAAACAAAAATACAAATGGTATAGAAAAATATGTTATTGGGTAAATAAGCTAAATCATTTTTTTCTTATCATATTGAACCGGATTTATCATTTTGTTTTCAATTCATCTTACCGAAAGGATATTATTAAAGATAGAAAACGTATTATATCAATATTAAGAAATGGTTCAAAACATCACCATAAATAATATTTAGATTAAAAAATCGAAGATTTAAATAAATTATTATCTTTAGGCCTTAAATAATACAACCATGAAAAAAATAACCTTCTTATTAGTGATTTTTTTAATTAGCTCATCTCTTTCCTTTGGACAGGATGAAACGATTTCTAACAACAAATATCGTTCTGAGTTTAGAATTGCTGTTGGAATAAATGCTATACAAAATCTTGGTACAAGACAACCTTTTACTGATATTGATGAATGGTCCTTTGGACTTCCATTATCTGCAGGATTTGAATATAACTTTGCACGTAATTGGTCTGTAGAGCAAGCAATTACTATTAATAAATTTAGTTCTGGTTCTAATATTGATACAGCTATTACCTCTGAAGACTATACTTTTTTAGGAACAAACACAAATATTAAGTTTTATCCTCATTGGAGTAAATCAGACAATTTTAAACTTTTTGCTAATGCAGGATTAGGGGTTTTTAAAATTGAAGAATTAAATACATCTGCTAATCTAGGAGGTGGAATATTATATTGGTTTAACGACAAAATTGGCTTAAGAGGAACTGCTTTAGCAAAATGGGCTATTGACAATAAAGAAAGAGTTTACGATACTAATCACTTCCAATATATGCTGGAAGTTATTTTTAAATTGTAATTTTAACTTAAGAAATAATAACAAAAAAAAAGGCTCCTCTCCAGGAGCCTTTTTCAAACACTACTTACTAAAATTGACTTAATAAAAAGTTTATCAAGTCAGTTGTTGTGACTATTCCAACTAATTTTTCATTATCTATAATTGGTATAGCATGGAATTCTCTTTTGGATAACATTTCTGCTACAGATTTAATGGTTGTATCTGGAGTTACACTTACCAAATTTTTTGCCATTACTTGTTCAATAGTAAACATGTTATAGACTACAGTATCAACTGTTCCCGCATCTTCATCTACAGCATCTGCAAAACTTATACGCAGTAAGTCTGAATAACTTAACATTCCTACTACTATATTATTTTTTACCACAGGAATATGTCTGATGTGTGCAGATTTAAACAAATGTTCTGCATATTCTAGACTGTCAGATGTTTTTAAGGTAATAACATCCTTTGTCATTATTTCAGAAATTGGCGTTCCTTTTTTCATGGGTTAAAATGCCATTTTAATCATATATAAATTTAACAAAGCATAGAGGAATAATTTATGACAAAAGTCATATTAACAAATACTCTCTTTTTAATTTTTAAAAATAATACATCTTTAAAAACAAGAAGGATTTAAATATCTTTCACATTTATAAACGATATATTTGTAATAATAACGTAAATAAAAATAATTGATGAAAACTAAAATATATTTATTATATACTATTCTAATAACTTTCACCTTTGTAACAATTTATTCTTGTAGCTCTGGTGGCGATGATGATACAAACACACTTATTCCAGAAGGCCCTCAACTAATATGGAGTGATGAGTTTGATAGTGATGGTTCCATTTCTTCAAGTAATTGGTTAGCTGAGACTGTACCTCCTAATAATGGAAGCTGGTGGAATGGCGAAAAACAACATTATACAAATAGAACAGATAATGCATATGTATCTAATGGAACACTGAAAATTGTAGCAAAAAAAGAAACGTATACATATCAGAATAGTACCAAGCAATACACATCTGCAAGGTTAATAACTAAAAATAGATTTGAGTTTACTTATGGACGTGTTGATGTACGAGCTAAATTACCAATAGGTGAAGGTACTTGGCCTGCAATATGGACTTTAGGAGCCAATATAGACACAATAGGTTGGCCAGCTTGTGGTGAAATAGATATTATGGAACATTGGGATCATATTCCTGGTGGAAAAGTTTCTAGCGCTACTCATACCATTGCTTGCTCAGGTGGTTGTGCAAATGTTTTAGTTGGAGAAACAAGTTTGCCAGATTACGGCACACAATTTCACATATATTCCCTTGAATGGAAGGAAGATGAATTAAATTTTTTGATAGATGGAGAATTTAAATATCAATATAAACCTACTAACAAAACGCCTCAAAATTGGCCTTTCACAAGTGACCAATTTATAATTTTAAATATTGCTATGGGTGGATCATGGTTTTCAATAGATCCTAACTTTAATGAAGCAACCATGGAAGTCGATTATGTAAGAGTATATCAATAGACAAAGAATAAATATTAATTTTTAGTGACTCTGGAGGGATTCAAACCCACAACCGCTGGAGCCGAAATCCAGTGCTCTATTCAGTTGAGCTACAGAGCCTTTTTATGGGTTTTATACTAATTTAGATTTTACAATGGTTGAAATGGTTTTCCCATCAGCTTGTCCTGCAAGTGCTTTACTAACTATTCCCATAACCTTGCCCATATCTTTCATACCAGATGCACCTATTTTTTCAATCGTTTCAGTAACCACTTTTTCTATGTCATCTTGACTTAAAGCTTCTGGCAAAAACTGACTTATAACCTCAGCTTCCAATAATTCTGGTGCTGCCAGATCTTCTCTACCCTGTTCTAAAAATATGGCTGCACTGTCTTTTCGTTGTTTAACTTGTTTCTGAAGTATTTTAAGTTCTTGTTCTTCTGTTAATTCTGATTGTGAACCTGTTTCTGTTTGTGCTAATAATATAGCAGATTTTACAGATCTTAGTGCTGTTAATGCTGCTTGATCTTTGGCTTTCATAGCCACTTTTAAAGCTGTCATTACATCATTTTGTAGACTCATAACTTATTAGGTTTTTATGAACTGCAAAGATACAAAAAAGAAACCCGAAATAATGAGGGAAAATTTCGGGTTTTGCACTACATAGCAGGTTTAATGGATTAGTTGTTTCTAATCGACATTGTCATGCAAGAATGAATTATTATTTCGTAATTGAATATCGTCGTTATCATCTAGTCCTACAGTAATTCTTGAAGAATCTACTTCTGATGAAGGTTGTACTTCGTCTAAATCCACACCTTGACGTTTGTATGCTGGTTCTTTTTCGATATCATCTATTTTAGCATTGTTGAATTTATAGTTAAATTCTTTCATTTTACGTCTGCGTTCGTTAGCACGTTGTTTTAATAATTCAGAAATTGGGCTATTTACAGGATCTAATTCTCCTGCTTCATATTGTTCTGAAACTACTTCATCAACAACTTTCTTTTCAAATACTATTTCTTCATCAACAGTTTTTTCTTCAACTTGATCTTGAGTATGCTTTTTTCCTGTTTCTTCTAACACAATATGATCGTCTAGAGTATATCGTGTTTCACCAGATTCATTAGCTTCAGTTACAGTAATTAACTCTATATAATCGTTAACTTCAATATCTTTTGCTTCACTATCTAGAGAAAACGTAATGGTTTCAGCTTTTTCATCTTCAGCTTCAACTGGTTTATCTATTGGTTGATCAAAAGGTAACAAAGTTTGATTTTCTTCTTCAAGTTCTTCTTTTGCTTCAATTTCAACCACTTCTTCTTTTACTATTTCATGTATAATAAAGTCTTCTTCATTCACTTCAGCTAAAATCTCATCATAAACTACATCCATATTTTTAATATCATCTGAAGTTGCGACAAGATCCATTTCTGGTTCTAGATTTTCATCATCTATCAAAGTATGAATAACTTTTTCGTCACGTTCTAAAACAATATCTGGAGTTATAATTACAGGATCTTTTTCTCTTACCAAATCTTGTTCCATAGATTGATCTTCTTCTAAAGCATGAATTACTTTTTTAGATTCTGTATTTGTAATCTCGTTTTGCTGTTCTGCATTAAAACCAGTAGCAATTATTGTCACAGCAATAGCATCGTCAAGTGCTTCGTCTTCACCAACTCCCATAATAATATTTGCACCATAACCAGCTTCTGTTTGAATATGGTCGTTAATTTCTCCTATTTCATCAATAGTAATCTCTTGAGAACCAGAAACGATAAGCAACAATACGTTTTTGGCACCAGTAATTTTATTATCGTTTAATAATGGAGAATCTAATGCTTTTACAATAGCTTCTTGAGCTCTATTTGAGCCAGCAGCAGTAGACGAACCCATTATTGCAGTTCCACTATCACTTAATACTGTTTTTGCATCTCTTAAATCGATATTTTGGGTGTAATGGTGTGTAATAACTTCTGCTATTCCACGTGCAGCTGTAGATAGCACTTCATCTGCTTTAGAGAATCCTGCTTTAAAACCAAGATTTCCGTAAACTTCACGAAGTTTATTATTATTAATTACAACTAAAGAGTCTACATGTTGTCGTAAGTTTTCTACACCTTTTTGAGCTTGAGCAATTCTTAATTTTCCTTCAAAATGAAATGGCATGGTAACTATCCCTACTGTAAGAATATCTAAGTCTTTTGCTAATTTTGCTATAATTGGTGCTGCTCCTGTTCCTGTTCCGCCTCCCATTCCAGCAGTTATAAATATCATTTTAGTATTAGTGTCTAACATTTGCTGGATGTTGTCTAAACTTTCAAGTGCTGCTTGTTCTCCAATTTCTGGGTTTGCTCCTGCACCTAGTCCTTCGGTTAGATTTACACCTAACTGAATTTTCACTGGAACACCACTACTATTTAAGGCTTGTGCATCTGTATTACAAATGACAAAATCTACACCTTTAATACCTTGTTGAAACATGTGGTTAATTGCATTGCTACCTCCTCCACCTACGCCAATGACTTTAATGACGTTAGATTGATTTTTAGGTAAATCGAAAGAAATTCCAAAATCGTTGTTGCTGCTCATAAGATTAGTTTTACTAGTTGTATATTTTTTTATTCTGCGCTATCTAAAAAATCTTTAACGCGTTCTGTTAGTTTGTCTAAAAATGATTTTTTAACTGGTTTTACAGGTTCTTTTTCTTCATCATTATCTAATTCCGCATTAGCTTGTTCTAATTCTTGTGCTTCATGTTCAAGTTTTCGTTCTTGACGTTTTAAGCCATCCATAACTAAACCTACTGCGGTAGCATAAAGTGGACTTGTAACTTCATCGTCACTATCGCCAGCTAGATGCTCATTAGGATATCCAATTCTAGTATCCATTCCTGTAATATATTCTACTAACTGCTTTAAATGTTTTAATTGGCTTCCTCCTCCAGTTAAAACGATTCCAGCAATTAATTTCTTCTTTTGCTCTTCGTGACCATAATTCTTTATTTCTACATAGACTTGCTCAATAATCTCTACAACTCTAGCATGAATTATTTTAGAAAGATTTTTAAGTGTAATTTCTTTTGGCTCTCTTCCTCTTAATCCAGGAATTGAAACAATTTCGTTGTCTTTATTTTCACCTGGCCATGCTGAACCAAATTTAATTTTTAGCAATTCTGCTTGTTTTTCTATGATAGAACACCCTTCTTTGATGTCTTCTGTTATTACATTTCCACCAAAAGGTATTACTGCAGTATGACGAATTATACCATCTCTAAAAATGGCTAAATCTGTAGTTCCACCTCCAATATCAATTAATGCAACTCCAGCTTCTTTCTCTTCTTGACTCAATACTGCATTTGCAGATGCTAGAGGTTCTAGTGTAATACCTTCTAAACCTAAACCAGAACTTTTTACACATCTTCCAATATTTCTAATTGAAGATACTTGACCGACAACTACATGAAAATTAGCTTCTAAACGTCCTCCATACATACCAATTGGTTCTTTTATTTCAGGTTGACCATCAACTTTATATTCTTGTGGTAAAACATGAATAATTTCTTCTCCTGGAAGCATTACCAATTTGTGCACTTGGTTTATTAATCGCTCAATATCATCTTCGTCTATTACTTCGTCTGAGTTTGTTCGTGTTATATAATCACTATGTTGAAGGCTCCTAATATGCTGTCCAGCTATACCTACAGTTACTTCTTCTATTTTAGCTCCAGAGGCTAATTCGGCTTCTTGAACTGCTTGTTGTATGGATTGAATAGTTTGTGTTATGTTATTTACAACACCACGATGTACACCTAAACTCTTAGACTTCCCAATCCCTAAGATTTCAACTTTACCATAATCATTTTTACGACCAATCATTGCCACAATTTTTGTGGTTCCGATATCTAATCCTACTGAAATTTTATTAGCTTCCATAGTTTACTTTTTGGTGCATACAACTTGATTATTGAATTTCAAGTTTACTTTGCTATAATTATTAAACGTATTATCTTTTTTTGCTTTTTGATAAAACGCTTTTAGGTTGTTAATTTTTTGATCAAGATTATCTAAGTGACCTAGAATTATTTCAAAATCAAATACTCTTGTTTTTAAGTGTATGGATTCATTTTTATCTTGATGTATTTCTATAATGTGTTTTTTTAAAAACACATCGTTATATACTCGATCTGCAATTTTAAATACATTTTCGAGTTTATTTTTGTCAATAAAACCTGTTACCAATGGTACTCTTGCGGAATGATTAGAAGACAATGGCATATAATACCCTTCGTCGTCTATGTAAAAAGATGCGTTTGTACTAACTCTTGCAATAGGTTTTCTCTGTTCAACTTCGGCTTTAACTTCTCCATTTACAGTCACATACACCTCAGCTGATTTAATCATTGGATTAGAATTTAGTATTGACTCTAATTCATTCAAATCTAAAATATCTTTAGGCACACTCGTAACGCCTTCTTCATTTTGTATTAACAATTTATTAACCGTTTGACGTGTTATATAAAGGTTTTCGTCACCAATAAAATTTACAGTTAAACCTGTTAGATTTCTTTCCATACTTTTTTGAGATGAAAAAGCATACAAAAACACGACTAATGCTAATAATGAAATGGCTTTTATGTAATTCCAGTTAACTCGCAATACTTAATTGTTCTTTTATATGTTTTACTTCTTCTCCTATATCTCCAGCACCAAGTGTTAATACAATTTGTGAGGTACTGTTTTGTATTTCTGAAACGATTTCAGCTTTAGTAATTAATCTTTTATTTGGATTATCAATTTTATCTAATAACCATTTAGATGTTATTCCAGAAATTGGTAATTCTCTTGCTGGATAAATATCTAATAATCTTATATCATCAAATCGTGCTAAACTTTTGGCAAAATCATCTACAAAATCTCGTGTTCTGCTATACAAATGTGGTTGGAAAACAACCATTTTTTGTTTATCAGGATACATTTCTGTAACTGCTTGAAAAACTGCATTAATCTCTTCTGGATGATGAGCATAATCATCTATATAAACAAAGTTTGAAGTCTTAATTTGATAGGTGAATCTACGTTTAACACCTTTGTATGATGCTAAAGCACTGACAAGACTGTAAGGAGCACAACCTAATTCTACAGCCATTGCCAGAGCTATTAATGCATTAGACAAATTATGCCTACCAGGTAGGTTAAGTAATACGTTTTTAATTATTTCTTTAGGTGTCTTAATATCAAACACATAAGCACCATTTTCTATTTTTATATTTGTAGCGGTGTAATCTGCATTTTCATCTACAGCATATGTAATACCTTTTAAAGGCAATCCTTTTTTAATCAATAACTTTCCCTGTGGTTTTAGTTTTTTTGTAAATGCTTTAAAAGAATTAACTAAAGCATCTTTCTCTCCATAAATATCTAAATGATCTGCATCCATTGACGTTATACAAGCAAAATCTGGAGATAATGTTAAAAATGAACGGTCGAACTCATCGGCTTCAACAACAAAAATTTTTGAACCATTTTGAATGAGATTTGAATTGTAATTTTCTGAAATTCCTCCTAAAAATGCTGTCATTTCAACATTGCATTCTTTAAGCAAATGCCCAAGTATACTTGTAGTAGTAGTTTTGCCATGAGTCCCAGCAACAGCTAAACAAATGGAGTTTTCTGTAATTAAACCTAAAACTTCAGAACGTTTTAAAACATTAAAACCACAACTTTTAAAAAATTGCAATTCTGAATGTGTTTCTGGTATTGCAGGTGTATATACAATTAATGTGTGTTTTGGGTTTAAAAAATTTGAATCTACTATCTTGATATCGTCTTCAAAATGAATATTGACACCTATTTCTTCTAGAGAATCTGTTATTTCTGTCTGTGTTCTATCGTAGCCTCCAACATGTTTTGTGTCCGCAACAAAATAACGAGCAAGTGCACTCATGCCAATGCCTCCAATGCCAATAAAATAAACGTTATGTATACTCTTTAGATTCACTTTTTTAATAATTCTTCTACTTGATCTGCTATATCCTTAGTTGCATTCACTAATGCTAATTTTTTAATATTCTCACTTAATGTCTGTTGCTTTTCTTCAGAATCTATTAGTTCTGAAAACTGATCTTCGAACGTATCATCTAAATCATTTTCCTTAATCATTATTGCGCCTTCTTTCTCTACAATTGCCATTGCATTTTTAGTTTGATGATTTTCTGCTACATTTGGAGACGGAATAAAAATAGTTGGCTTTCCTACAATGCATAATTCCGATACAGAACTTGCTCCTGCTCTAGAAATAATAATATCTGCTGCTGCATATGCAAAATCCATTCTGTTTAAAAATGCATGGACTTGAACGTTTTCTTTTTCTTTAAAGACTTTATATGTATTAATGTAAAACTTACCACATTGCCATATCAATTGAATATTTTTTTCTAGGAAATAGTCTAGCTTACTTTCAATTAATTGATTGACACGTCTTGCTCCTAGACTTCCACCTAAAACCAATAGTGTTTTTTTGCTGTGTATTAATCCAAAATGGTCTTTTGCTTCAATGGCCTTACCTTCTAAGTCCATGATGTCTTGTCTAACAGGATTTCCTGTTTTAATTATTTTATCTTTTGGGAAAAAGCGCTCAAGATTATCATAAGCAACACAAATACAATCTGCTTTTTTGGACAAGATTTTATTAGTAATTCCAGGGTAAGAATTCTGTTCCTGAATTAAACTAGGAATCCCTTTAGAAATTGCCATTTGTAAAAGAGGCCCACTTGCAAAACCACCTGTTCCAATTGCGACATCTGGTTTAAACTGTTTTAGAATTCGTCTAGATTCAAGCAAGCTACTTATAAGTTTAAAAGGAAACCATAAGTTTTTAAGCGTTAAACTTCTTTGTATTCCGGAAATCCATAAACCTTCAATCTTGTAACCAGATTGTGGTACTTTTTCCATTTCCATTTTATCTGAAGCACCAACAAAAAGAAAATCAGCTTTAGGAAAACGTGACTTTAATTCGTTTGCAATAGATATTGCAGGATAGATATGTCCTCCTGTTCCGCCTCCAGATAATATAATTTTATAATTTTTCATTGCGCTTCAGCTAAAATTTCTAAAGGATTTTCTTCTTGGTTTAAATCTTCAAGTTCTTTTATTTCTTGTCGTTTTGCGCTGACACTTAGAATGATTCCAATGGCTAAACAAGTCATCCAGATTGATGTTCCTCCACTACTAATTAGTGGTAAGGTTTGTCCTGTTACTGGAAACAACTCTACAGCAACTGCCATATTGATTAATGCTTGAAATACAATTGGAATTCCAACACCTAAAACCAATAATTTTCCAAAAACAGTATCTGCTTTTTGTGCTACAATCACAATTCTAAATAAAAACCACAAATACAATAGCATGACAAAAAACCCACCTATCAAACCATATTCTTCAACGATAATTGCATAGATAAAATCTGATGACGATTGCGGTAAAAAATTCTTCTGTACACTTTTCCCAGGACCTAATCCAGGAACTCCTCCAGATGCGATTGCAATTTTTGCTTTTTCTATTTGATAATCGGCTTCTGTATCTTCACCATTTAAGAAGTTTTCAATTCTATTAGTCCATGTGTCTACACGATTTGGCATTAAATCTGGAAATGCTTTTGCAGTTAACACAAATAGAGTAAGCACAACAGCTCCAGTACCAAGAATTACTAAAAGATAATGCCAAGGATAACCTCCTAAAAAAGTTAATACAATAACCATTGAGAATATAATGGCTGTTGTAGAGAAGTTAGCAGGCAAAATTAGTGCAAGCATGACAAAAACTGGTAACCATAATGGTAAAATAGATTCTTTAAAACTTATGGTTTTATCTTTAATTTTTGAAAGGTAACGTGCTACATAAACCATTATTACAACAGCTGCTAATGTAGAAGGTTGAAACGTGAAACCAACTATTGGAACCTGAATCCATCTACTTGCATTTGCACCTCCAATGGTAGTTCCTTGAAATAGTGTAATTGCAAGAAGTACAACTACAACAGGAATCATAATCATGGATAAGCCTCTAAAATAACGATAAGGTATTTTATGTACACCATAAATAATAGCAAATCCTAAAAACAGATGTACAAAATGTTTAACAAAGAATTTAAAAGTATTTCCACTACCACTTACATATGCCAAATTACTTGCAGCACTATAAACTGGTAAAAATGATACTAATGCTAACAAAGCAGCAATAGCCCAAATTAAACGATCTCCTTTTAAATTGTTAAACAATTCTTGCATTATAGTTTTCTAACAGATTCTTTAAATTGACGTCCTCTATCTTCGTAATCTTCAAATAAATCAAAACTTGCACATGCAGGAGACAGTAATACATTATCTCCAGCTTCAGCAATTTTATAAGCAATCTTTACTGCTTCGCTCATAAACTGTGTTTCAACAATAATATCTACCATATTACCAAAACTCTCAAATAACTTTGAGTTGTCTACTCCTAAACAGATTATTGCTTTTACTTTTTCGTTTACAAATGGAAACAATTCTTTATAATTATTGCCTTTATCTTCACCTCCAACAATCCATACTGTAGGAGAATCCATACTTTCCAAAGCAAAATAAGTAGCATTAACATTAGTTGCTTTAGAATCGTTTATGTACTGAACTTTGTTTATTCTAAGTACATTTTCTAAACGATGTTCTGCACCTTGAAAATTTTCGAGACTTTCTCGAATCGTGTTTTTTCTTATTTTGAGTAAATGTGCAACAGTTGAGGCTGCCATTGCATTTTTTACGTTATGTTTTCCTTCTAATGCTAATTTTGTTGTTGGCATAATGATTTGGTTATTATCAATGGTTATAATTAATTCTTTGTTTTTATAATAAGCGCCTTGTTCTATTTTCTTTGTGAGAGAAAATGGCAATAATGTGGATTGAATGTTATGATTATTAAGATGATTTACAATGACTTCGTCATCTGCATCGTAAATGAGATAATCATCTTTGGTTTGATTCATTGCTATTCTAAATTTTGAAGCAATGTAGTTTTCAAACTTATAGTCATATCTATCTAAATGGTCTGGAGTGATGTTTGTAATAATTGCAATATGTGGTTTGAAATGTTTAATCCCATCTAACTGAAAACTACTTATCTCTAACACGTAATGGTCATGTGCTTGTTTTGCAACTTGTTTTGCGAAACTATCACCAATATTTCCTCCCATTTCAACATTAAGTTCACCATGTTTTAAAATATGATGTGTTAACATTGTTGTGGTTGTTTTTCCATTACTTCCAGTAATTCCAATAATATTCGCTTTAGTATAATTTGCTGCAAATTCAATTTCAGATATAACCGAAATATTATTTGATACTAACTTTTGAACTAAAGCGACCTTGTCTGGAATTCCAGGGCTTTTCATTACAACATAAGCGTTTAGAATCTTAGATTCTGTATGCTGTTGTTCCTCCCATTCAATTTCATTATGTATAAGAACGTCTTTATATTTATTTTTAATTTTTCCTTTATCTGAAACAAAAACTTCATATCCTTTTTGCTTCCCTAGCAATGCTGTTCCTACGCCACTTTCTCCAGCTCCTAAAACAACTAATCGCTTCATTATCTAATTTTCAAGGTTACTATGGTTACTATTGCTAGTAGAATACCAATAATCCAAAATCGTGTTACAATTTTACTTTCATGATAACCTCCTTTTTGATAATGATGATGCAAAGGCGACATTCTAAAAATGCGTCGACCTTCACCATATTTTTTTCTGGTATACTTAAACCAACTTACTTGCATGACAACTGATAAATTTTCAGCTAAGAATATTCCACACAACACAGGAATAAGCCATTCTTTTCGGACTGCAATTGCAATTACTGCTATTATTCCTCCAATTGTCAAACTTCCCGTATCCCCCATAAAAACTTGAGCTGGATAGGTATTGTACCACAAGAACCCAACTAATGCTCCTACAAATGCTGCTATGTAAATAGTGATTTCTTCTACTCTTGGTATATACATGATGTTGAGATAATCTGAGAAGATAATGTTACCAGAAACCCAGGCAAATATTCCAAGAGTGAGCACAATTATGGCCGAAGTCCCTGCCGCCAAACCATCTATTCCATCTGTTAGATTTGCACCATTTGATACTGCAGTAATAATAAAAATGACAATTAGAATGAAAACAATCCAAGTATATTTATCCAGGCTAGGACTAATCCAAGTTATTAGACTTGAATATTCAAATTCGTTTTGTTTTACAAAAGGAATAGTTGTTTTTGTAGATTTTGATTCTGGCAAAAACTGTGGTAAATTTGATTGCTGATTTACAACAATTTCTTGTTGATTTACAGATGCTTTCTCTTTTATAGTAACATCTTGATGAAAGTATAACGTCACTCCAACAATTAAACCTAAACCAACTTGTCCAAGAACTTTAAAACGTCCTTTTAATCCATCTTTATCTTTTTTGAATTTTTTGATATAATCATCAATAAATCCAATTATTCCCATCCAAATCGTAGTTATTAAAAGCAGAATAATATAGATGTTGTCTAATTTTGCAAACATTAAAACTGGAATTAATGTGGAAAGAATTATTATAATTCCTCCCATTGTTGGTGTTCCTGCTTTTTCTTGTTGTCCTTCTAAACCTAATTCTCTGATTGTTTCTCCTACTTGTTTACGTCTTAAGTAGTTTATAATACGTTTACCATAAATAGTAGAAATTAGCAACGATAATATCACAGCCATTGCAGCTCTAAAGGTTATAAAGCCAAATAGTGATGCTCCAGGAAACTGAAACTCTTTTTCTAAATATTCAAATAGGTAATACAACATTTATTTTTGCAATTGTTTTAAAAATTCTTCTATTATTTTATAATCATCAAAATCTGTTTTAACACCATTTATTTCTTGATAGGTTTCATGACCTTTACCTGCAACTAGAATAATGTCGTTTGGTTCTGCAAATTGACAAGCTGTTTTAATGGCTTGTTTTCTATCTACTATTGATACTGTTTTTTTGAAATTTTGAGGTTCTACTCCAGCTTCCATTTCAGAAATTATAACTTCGGGGTCTTCAGTTCTAGGATTATCACTCGTAAACACAACCTTAGTACTTAATACTGAAGCAATATGTGCCATTTTAGGCCTTTTGGTTTTATCTCTATCACCTCCACAACCAATAACTGTTATTAAAGATTCGTTATTAGTGCGAATGCTGTTTATGGTTTCTATTACATTTTTTAAAGCATCTGGAGTGTGTGCATAATCAATTATTACAGTAATACTTCCTTCTGTTACAAAATGCTGGAATCTTCCGTTTACACTATCTAACTCACTAATCAATCTTAAAATTTCAGATGGTTCTAATCCTAGTAATTCTGATGCTCCATAAGTAGCTAGTAAGTTGTAAGCATTGAAGTTTCCTATGAGTTTTGTCCAAACCTCTTGCTCATTAATCTTTAACAGTAAACCATTAAATTGATTTTCTAGGATTTGTAATCTGTAATCTGCAAAAGTCTTAAGTGCGTAAGTATATGTCTTTGAACTTGTATTCTGAAGCATTACTTGACCATTTTTGTCGTCTATATTCACTAATGCGAATGCAGATTTTGGTAGCTTATCAAAAAACGACTTTTTTACATCTCTGTATTCACCAAATGTTTTATGATAATCTAAATGGTCGTGAGAAAGATTAGTGAAAATTCCACCTGCAAAATGCAAACCTTCTGTTCTAAATTGATGAATCCCATGAGAACTTACTTCCATAAAACAAAACTCTACACCTTCATTATTCATTTCGGATAAATAATGATTTATAGTTAAAGAATCTGGAGTTGTATGCGTTGCTGGATATTCTTTTTCATTGACCATTACTTTTACAGTAGACAATAATCCTACCTTATAACCAGCTTTTTTAAATAACTGGTAAAGCAAACTTGCAATAGTTGTTTTTCCATTTGTTCCTGTAACGCCTACAAGCTTTAAGTTTTCTGAAGGTAAATTGTAGAAATTAGCAGCTATAAAAGCTAAAGCTTTAGATGCGTTATCTACTTCTACATACGTAACACCATGTGCAATGGTTTGTGGTGTTTTCTCGCAAATAACAGCACTTACACCTTTAGCTACAACATCTTGAATGAAATTATGACCATCTGAAATAGTTCCTTTTATAGCAACAAAAACATCACCACTTGAAACTTTTCTTGAGTCAAACTGTACATTTTCAATTAAAACATTGGTGTCACCAACAACTGCATTGATTGTAACTTTATATAATATGTCTTTTAATTCTATCAAGATAATTCCAGAGTTACAGTTTGATTAACTTTTAGTTTACTTCCTTTTTCAATAGATTGTTTTTTAACATATCCTCTACCAATAGTTTTTACTTTAATTCTCATATTTTCAAGAATTGTAATGGCATCCATTGCTGGAACACCTCTTAAATCAGGCATTATGGATTTATGTTTTTGTGAAGTTTCAAAAAACCAATCGTAGTTTTCTTCTATGTCTTTAGCAGCAACCTCAAGATTTTCTATCGTATCTATTATTGGAGTATCTGTATAGATTTTCTGTGCTATTTTCTTGAATACTGGACCAGATACATCTGCTCCATAATAACCAACACTCTTATCTGGCTCATGAATTACAACAATACACGAATATTTTGGGTCTTCAGCTGGGAAAAACCCAACGAAAGATGAGATATAGTTTAGTTTATCCTTATCGCTATAGTCCTTTTGACAAGTACCAGTTTTTCCAGCCATTGAAAAATCTTTAGCATACAATCTATGCCCTGTACCATGTTCTTTAGTAACTACATTTTTTAATAACTGCTGTAACTTTTTTACAGTTTCTTCAGAACACATTCTTTCGTTAATAACATCTTTTCCAAAAGTCTCAACAGAAGTTCCATACTCTTTTACTTCTTTTAAGAATCGTGGTCTCACCATTTCACCATTATTGGCAATAGCATTGTAAAAAGTAAGCGTTTGTAAAGGCGTAAAAGACACACCATAACCATAAGCCATCCATTCTAGAGCTATGCCACTCCAACGCTTATTTTTAATTCTAGGATCTGGTATAATTGGTTTTCCTTCTCCAATAATTGGTAACTCCAAAGTATCGTTTAGGTTCATCCTATATAAACCATCTACAAACCTTTCTGGGTTTTTAGTATAGCTATTGTGAATTGCTTTAACAATACCTGTATTTGAAGACACTTCAAAAGCTTTGGCCACAGAAATCTTACCATAACCTCCATTTTTTGAGTCTCTTACTTTTTTACCATAAAAAGATAGAATCCCATTTTCTGTATCAACAACAGTTGTAGTGTCAATCACTTTATCTTCTAAAGCAACTGCTAAAGCCATTAACTTAAATGTAGAACCTGGTTCGTGAGATTCTCCTACTGCATAATTTAATCGTTCGTAATAATGTCCTTTACTATTTCTTCCAAGATTTGAAATGGCTTTAATTTCTCCTGTTTTGGTTTCCATTACCACGACACAACCATGATCTGCTTTATATTTTTCAAGCTGTTCTAGAAGTGCATGATGTGCTATGTCTTGAATATTTACATCTAAAGTTGTATAAACATCATATCCATCTTGTGGTTCTACTTGGTTAAAGTCTTCAATTGGTTTCCATTGTCCTTTTCCAATTTTTTGCTTTCGTCTTATACCATTCCTTCCTCTTAAATATTTTTCTCCGAAAGCACCATCTATTCCTGGTCTTGTTACATTTCCGTTTTCGTCCCAACGCTCATATCCAATAGTACGCTGTGCTATAGAACCCATAGGATGCTCACGTTTTGTGTTTTGTTCAACGATTAAACCTCCTTTAAATGCACCTAAATTGAGCATTGGAAAGTTTTTAAATCTTATATAATCACCATAACCAATATTTCTGGCCAACAGTAAGTATCTGTTTTTACTTGCTTTTGCTTTTCTTAAATTATTTTGAAAATAACTCGATGACTTACTGTGATATACTGAAAGCGAATCACTAAGCGGTTTTATTAGTTTTTCGAAAGTATTATTTGAAACAGTTACAACATCTATTCTTATATCGTATTTAGGCACTGAAGTTGCTAACAAACTACCATCTGCAGCATACACATTACCTCTGTTAGCTGGAATTATATCATCTTTAACTGTACGTTCTAATGCAATAGCTCTATATTCCTCACCATGAACAACTTGTATTGTAACCAGTTTAAACAAAACCAAAAGCGCAAATACAAACATACAGCCTGCTATAAAGTACAATCGGTTTAATATGTTCGTTTCTGTTACTGCCACTAATAAATGCTAGTTTTGTTGTGCTGCTATTCTTATTTTTTTTGGTGGAACTTCAGATGGTAAAATTCCTGACTCTTTTAATTTTAGTCTTATTGTTGATTCCATTTTTAAATGCATTAATTTTTTTCTACCATCAATTAATTCCGATCTTAATTCTTTTACTTCTTCATTAAGCTTAGCTATTTCATGCACTTTTCTGTCTGCACTATGTGAGCTTGCAATCATAAATATTGCTAAAACTGAAAGAAAAATGATGAAACGCCAGTTTTTAAAGGAGTCATCACTGACTAAAAAGGTTCCTTTAAGTATACTTGTTATACTCTTTTTCATTTTAAATTCTTTCGGCAATTCTTAATTTTGCACTTCTTGCTCTGTTATTGTTGTTTATTTCTTTTTGAGTTGGAATGATTAATTTTCCAACTCTTTTAAATGGCACTTCTACATTTCCAAAAACATCTTTCTCTGGTTGCCCTTCAAACATGCCATCTCTTATATAGCGTTTAACCATCCTATCTTCTAAAGAATGGTAGGATATTAAACTCAATCGACCACCTTTTTCCAATAGCTCTTCTGTCTGCATTAAAAATTCTTTTAATGCTTCAATTTCCTGGTTAACTTCTATTCTAATTGCTTGGTAGATTTGAGCCAAAATCTTATTTTCTCTACGCTCTGGCATATGTTTTTTTAAAACTTTTTTAAGCTGTTCTGTAGTTTTAATTGGTTTGTTTTTTCTTTCTGCTACAATGGTTCTAGCAAAAATTGGAGCTTGCCTCAACTCGCCATACTGCCAAAACACTTTTCTTAAATCTGTTTCATCGTATTCATTAACTAAATTATAAGCTGATAGTTTATCCTGCTGATTCATTCTCATGTCTAAATTCGCATCAAAACGTGTTGAAAAACCGCGTTCAGCTTTATCAAATTGGTGTGAAGACACACCAAAATCACCTAAGATTCCATCAACTTTTTTAAACCCATGAAATCTCAAAAAGCGTTTTATATATCTAAAATTTTCATTTATTAATAAAAACCTTGGATCATCTATTGTATTTAAAAGAGCGTCATAATCTTGATCAAAAGCAATTAGTTTACCTTCTTTATTTAGATGTTTTAATATCTCTCTACTATGTCCACCACCGCCAAACGTAACATCTACATAAACACCATCTTCCTTAATGTTTAAACCTTCAACTGTTTCTTCAAGCAATACTGGATTATGATAGTCCATCTGTATCGTCTTGTCCCATTACTTCTTCAGCTAAATCAGCAAAACTACCAGCTGCATCGTCTATAGATTGTTCGTAATTGTCTTTATCCCAAATCTCTACTATACTAATAGAAGTAGACATCACAACATTTTTAGTGATTTTGGCAAATCCAACTAAATCTTTAGGAACAAGTAAACGACCTGAAGCATCTAATTCAACAAACTTTACTCCAGCAGTAAAACGACGAATAAAATCGTTATGCTTTTTATTAAAACGGTTAAGCTTATTAACACGTTGCATTAAGGTTTCCCACTCATCCATAGGATACAATTCCAAACAAGGCTGAAAAACAGCTCGTTTTAATACAAAGCCATTTTGCATTGTAGGTGAAAGCTGCTTTTTTAATGCTGCAGGCAGCATAACTCTGCCTTTTGCATCAGCTTTACATTCGTATGTTCCTATTAATGTATTCAATACAGATTTTTTGAGTGTGTACTATATAGAAATCAAATCTAATAAATTTTTTACCACTTTTTACCACTTTTTACCACATTGTTAATAATTTTCTACAAAAAGCATAAAAACTCGCTTAAAAACACTATAACACACTTTCTTCATTACTTAATATCAATGCTTTACATCTTAATATTTAGAAATCAACAATGCTGAACATATATTTGTTAATAGATTTATTTTGAAGTGTAAAATGTTTGAAAATCGAACTTTAAGGAATTGAACTAAGTGCTACACTTTACTATTTGTTATTAATACATTTTGAAGTATTTATCTTAAAATAAAAATGTGTAGATTTGCCAACGATACATTGACGCATTTATAAATGGCTCATACATTAAAAAAAGAAGGAAATTACAGCTATATTGAAGTAGGAGAAGGCACACCTATAATAATCTTACACGGACTAATGGGAGGCTTAAGTAATTTTGATGGTGTAACTAACTTTTTTAGCGAAAATGGCTTTAAAGTCATTATTCCAGAATTGCCAGTTTATACAATGTCTCTTTTAAAAACCAATGTAAAAAGTTTTGCAAAATACCTTAAGGATTTTATTGATTTTCTTGGATTAGACCAGGTAATTCTATTAGGGAATTCTCTTGGTGGACATATTGGATTATACCATACAAAACTATATAGCGAAAAAGTAAAAGGACTAGTTATTACAGGAAGTTCTGGACTTTACGAAAGTGCCATGGGAAGTGGTTACACTAAACGAAGTGATTACGAGGTTATTAAGAAAAAAGCACAGGATGTTTTTTACGATCCAGCAATTGCTACTAAAGAGATTGTAGATGAAGTTTACGCTACTGTAAACGACAGAAACAAACTTATAAAAACACTTGCCATTGCAAAAAGTGCTATTAGACATAACATGGCAAAAGATTTACCAAAGATGAATACACCAACTTGTATTATTTGGGGTAAAAATGATAAAGTAACACCTCCTGAAGTTGCAGAAGAATTTAATGAATTATTACCAGATTCAGATTTGTTTTGGATAGACAAATGTGGTCATGCAGCTATGATGGAGCATCCAGATACATTTAATGAAATTCTTTTTGCTTGGTTACAAAAGCGCAACTTTTAATAGTGCATCATGCAAATAAAATCTGCAGAATTTGTTGTTAGTAATCAAGATGTTGCCAAATGCCCAAGTAACACCTTACCAGAATATGCATTTATAGGAAGAAGTAACGTAGGAAAATCTTCCTTAATTAACATGCTTACCAACAGGAAAAACCTAGCAAAAACTTCTGGAAGACCTGGAAAAACTCAACTTATTAATCATTTTATAATTAACAAAAACTGGTACTTGGTAGATTTACCAGGATATGGTTATGCGCGTGTTTCTAAAACTCAGAAAAGAGTATTTCAAAAGTTTATTACTGCATATTTTGAAAATCGTAAACAACTTGTATCTGCTTTTGTTCTTGTAGATATAAGACACAAACCTCAACCAGTAGACTTAGAATTCATGGAATGGTTAGGCACAAATATAATTCCGTTTTCAATCATATTTACAAAAGCAGATAAGCTTAAACCAAATGCTATTATAAGGTATATTGAAGAATATAAAGCGATTCTTCTTGAAACTTGGGAAGATATGCCTAATTACTTCGTCACATCATCTACAAAAGGTGATGGAAGATATGAGCTTTTAAACTACATTGATAGTATAAACTTGGAACTTAATCAAAAAAATTAATCAATAGCTTTTTCTATTGGAGTTCCAATGGCACCATTTGGAAAACTAATATTCAGTAATGCTGAAATTGTAGGAGCTAGGTCTGTAATTTCTGTTCGCTCTAGTGTTTCACCTTTATTGATTCCGAAGCCATAAAAAATTAATGGTACATGTGTGTCGTAATTAAAACCTGAACCATGTGTAGAACCTGTTTTGCTATACGATATAAATGCAGGATCTCCAACAATTAATATGTCACCCGAACGTTTTTGGTGATAACCTAATTGCAATAACTCTTCTACTCCTGTTGTAAACTCTTCTGAAGCCATAGTCTTTGCAGTGTAGACTTTGTAAACGTGATCGTAAGTAATTAATTCCTCTACAATTTTGTTCTGAACATCTTCTAAATCTAGATTAAGTTCTTTAAGCTTTAAATGACTTAAAAACACTTGATTATTACTAACATTGGCAATTAATTTTTCTGAATTAAATGTGTTTTTCATAAAATCTGAAAATTCTTCTCTAACATTTCTATTATTTAAATAACCTGCTGGAATATGAAAATTCTCTAAATAAGCTGGTACTTCTACAGCACCATGATCTGCAGTTAAAAACACTATATAATTTCCTTTACCAACTTGAGAATCAAGAGCATTTAATAAGCGTTCTAATTCTAAATCTAATCTAATATATGTATCTTGAATTTCTTTTGAATTAACGCCAAAATTATGTCCAATATAATCTGGACTCGAGTAGCTAATTGCTAATACATCTGTATCATCATCTTTTCCCAAATCTTCTCCCTTAATTGCTGCTAATGCAAAATCAGTTACCAAACTATTTCCATAAGGAGTAACTTTTAAAATATCGTAATCGCCATTTTTAGCTTTTAATGCTTTCAAATCGTATGGAAACGTAGCATTTTCTTTTCCTTTAAATCCACCTTCGTAATTATTTAAATCTCTTCCACTTTCGGTATATGTTGAAATATCATATAAGGTATTCCATGGTTTAAGATATTTTTCTGGGTACTTTGCATCGTTAAATTCTTGAACCCATTTTGGAAGTACATTAGTATAAAACGAACTTGTTATAAAATTCCCTTCCTTTTTTCCATGAAACCAATATGCTGCGTTTGCTGTGTGGCCTGCTGGTAAAATTGCCCCTCTATCTTTAATTGAAATTCCAATAGTCTTTCCTCTCATTTGTGTAAACAATCTATTTTCATCTGAAAATGTTGTGGTTTGCATTCTGTGTGGTGACATTTCTCCTGCATCTGCTTCAGTACCAACAGATTTATAATTGCTATCTCCTGCACAATACACAAATTCTCCTGAAACTTTATCGTACCAATTATTTGCTATAATGCCATGATATTTTGGAGTAGTTCCTGTGTATACCGAAGCATGTCCAGGTCCTGTATATGTTGGTATGTAATTAAAATGATTGTTTTTACAGTTAAATCCACTTTTAATTAAACGCTTAAAACCATTTTCACCATACTTTTCGTTAAAACGTGTTAGATAGTCATAGCGCATTTGGTCTACAACAATACCAACTACTAATCTTGGTCTTTTGGTGTTAGTAGCTTCTGAAGATTCAACTTGATTATTTGAAGTGTCTTGTTTATAAACTTCTACCTTTTGAGAAAAACAAGATAAGTTTACAAGTAAAATACAAAGTACTAATAATAACTTTTTCATAATGTATGGAATTAAGAATTCAAAAATAATGATTTTAAGGTATCTTAAATTAAATTAACGTGAAATTACTGATAGTTTTTTTTACTTTAGCATTAACTAATACACTATGAAATACCTTCACAATATTGGCAAATATTTTATAATGATTGCTGAAATGTTTCGCAAGCCTACTAAATGGTCTGTGATGAAGCAACTTATATTAAAAGATATTGACGACTTGGTTATTGACTCACTTGGTATTGTTGCATTTATATCATTTTTTGTAGGAGGTGTTATCACTATTCAAACGGCATTAAATATTGAAAATCCATTAATACCAAGGTATCTTGTTGGATTTGCAACAAGACAATCTGTTATTTTGGAGTTTGCCCCTACGTTTACGTCAATTATTATGGCAGGAAAAGTAGGTTCTTTTATCACGTCAAGTATTGGTACTATGCGTGTTACAGAGCAAATTGATGCGCTTGAAGTTATGGGGATTAACTCTTTAAACTATCTGGTTTTTCCTAAATTTATAGCTATGCTATTTTATCCATTTGCAATTGCAATTGGCATGTTTTTAGGTGTTCTAGGAGGTTTAGCCGCCTGTGTTTATGGTGGTTACACAACAGTAGATGATTATATTTTGGGAGTTCAAATGGATTTTGACTCCTTTCATATGACCTATTCTTTTATTAAAACATTTGTTTTTGCATTTATTCTTGCAACCATTCCTTCTTTTTTTGGATATTATATGAAAGGAGGAGCTCTTGAAGTTGGAAAAGCCAGTACAACATCCTTTGTTTGGACTAGTGTTGTGATAATTTTACTAAACTATATATTAACTAATATGATGCTAGGCTAATGTTAGAGGTTAAAAATTTACATAAATCTTTTGGTGAAGCTCATGTTTTAAAAGGTATAAGTACTGTATTTAATCCTGGAGAAACCAGTTTAGTTATTGGAAAAAGTGGCTCTGGAAAAACAGTTTTTATTAAATGTTTGTTAGGGTTATACTCGTATGAAGAAGGTCATATTTCTTATGATGGTAAGATTTTTTCAGAATTAAGTGAAAAAGAAAAACGGATTTTAAGAGGTGACATAGGAATGGTTTTTCAAGGAAGTGCACTTTTCGACTCGATGACAATTTTAGAAAATGTTATGTTTCCCTTGCAAATGTTTTCTAATATGAGTAAAAGCGAAATGGAAGATCGTGCAGATTTTGTATTAAAACGTGTAAACCTTCCTGATGCACACAAAAAAATGCCAAGTGAAGCATCTGGTGGTATGCAAAAACGAGTAGCTATTGCTAGAGCTATAGTAAACAATCCTAAATACTTATTTTGCGATGAGCCTAATTCTGGATTAGATCCAAATACCGCTATTGTAATCGATAATTTGATTCAGGAAATAACAGACGAATATCAAATTACAACAGTAATTAATTCTCACGATATGAACTCTGTTATGGAAATAGGAGAAAAAATAATTTTTCTTCAACACGGCATAAAGGAATGGGAAGGTTCAAGTGCAACTATCTTTAAAACAGACAATAAAGCTGTAACAGATTTTGTTTATTCTTCAGAATTATTTAAAAAGGTACGCAAAATGTATCTTGAAGAAAACATTTAGTTATAACGTCTTACAATTAGTGAATCTAAATCAAGTCTTTCTTTTAAAAACTTAGCTATTCTTTCTTCATCCTTAATTTTATTCTCTTCTGTAGTTAAAGAATCAATCCATTTTACATTAAATACTTTTACTGTATCTATAGACTTAAAGTTACTTGTAATTTTGTTTGAATAAGAGAATTGCTCAAGATTTTCATAATTAATTTTTATTTCCTTGATAACTTCATCAAAAGGTATTTGATCACGTTCTAATATAGATAATTTTGCAACTTTGTTTTCGAGATAATGAATCTTTTGCTGTTTAGATAATAAATCTAAAGAATCACGTGAACGCAATTCTTCCATGTACTCTAAATTGTTAACTTCTCTAAAAGTGGCCTGATTAATTATTAGTTTAGTTTCTAGAAGCATGTTATAGTTTACTAATCTACGTTTAAGTAATGCTTCTGTATCTTCAGATATTTCGTCTGATCCAAAAGTCGTGATTTCAATTCTAGAACCTTCCTGAGGATTAAAGAAGTATACTGCATTCTTTTTTATATAATTCGCATTTGGTAAGCCTTCTAACTCATTAGCAATAAAAGTTTTTGCGTCATGATTAAATCGACTTTCCTTTAAGACATTTAAAAATGTCCAAACTGCTGGTACCATAACTACTATCGCAATAAATGTTGCAATATTGCCAATCCGTTTACGCTTTTTTGAATTGGCATATTTAAGCATCGGGAAACGCAATAATTTAAGAACCAAAAACGTTGCAAGCGCTATAAAAATGGTATTAATAGTAAACAGATACATAGCCCCTCCAAAGTATTCCCAATTTGCTTTTGCAAGTCCATAACCTGCTGTACATAAAGGTGGCATTAAAGCTGTAGCAATAGCAACACCAAAAATCACAGAAGCAATAGTTCCGCGTTTTGTTCTAGCAATAATTAATGCTAAACCTCCAAAAAATGCAATGAGTACATCTCTAATATCTGGTTTGGTACGACCAAGTAATTCAGAGGTGTCTTCACTTAGAGGAAATAAATAAAAGAACAAAAATGCAGTAAGTAAACTTAGCACAATCATAATTGCTAAGTTTATAAGCGATTTTCTTAAGGTGTCAACATCATTAATTGCAATGGACATTCCAACTCCTAAAATTGGTCCCATTAATGGTGAAATCAACATGGCTCCAATTACAACTGCAGTAGAGTTTGCGTTTAATCCAACAGAAGCAACAAAAATGGAACAAATTAAAATCCAAGCAGTTGCACCTTTAAAGCTTACATCTCCTTTGATGGCTTCAATAGTTGCATCTCTATCTGTATCTTGACGAAAATCTAAAAGCTCTATTAAAAAGGCCTTTATACTTGCAAACAAACCCTTAGCATCTTTTTTTACTGCCTCTTTAGATTTTGCTACTGCTTCATCAGATTTTTTTTCCTCTTCTGAAAAATTAAACTTATGTTCTTCCATATCTTAAGCTTAAATATATTCGTTGCCGAAATTTTTACCAATGCGTTCTCTTAATTCTTTAATTTCTTGTTCTTTTTCTCTCGGAAAGATAAGTAAAACTTCTTTTTCATCAACAATAACATAGTTATTTAAACCCTCAACAGCCACAATTTTATTGTCATGTGTTCTAATAAAATTGCCTTTTCCATTGTCTATTATCGATTTTGCTTTTAAAACCACGTTTTCATCTGAAGACGTAGCGAATTTATCGTAAACACTCCCCCAAGTTCCTAAATCGTTCCAATCGAATTCTGCTGGAAGTACATATACATTTTCACTTTTTTCCATGATTGCATAATCCACAGAAACATTTTCTGCTTTACCATAATTATCTCTAACAAAATCGTCTTCAAAATCTGTATTGTAAACCTCTTCACCTTCACAAAATAATTTATAAAGTTCTGGTTTATTTTTTTCAAAGGCTTCTATTACACTTCTCACACTCCAAATAAAAATACCTGCATTCCAAAGAAAATTTCCTTGGGTAATAAATTCTTTTGCGGTTTTATAATCTGGCTTTTCTCTAAATTGAATAACTGGTTTAATTGCTTCCTTAACGTTGCTATCATATTCTATGTATCCATAACCTGTGTTTGGAAATGTTGGTTTAATTCCTAATGTCATAAGGACATTATTTTTAGCTGAAAACTCAAATGCTTTTTTAACATTTTTTGCGAATGACTTTTCATCTTCAATCCAATGGTCACTTGGAGCAACAATCATAACTGCATTTTCGTTTTTCTTTTTAATTTTTAATGCAGCATATAAAATACAAGGTCCAGTATTACGCATATCTGGTTCTAAAACAATCTGTTCGTCACTTAAAACAGGCAGTTGCTCATGAACTAATTCCTTATAGCGACTATTAGTAAGTATTAAAATGTTTTCTGTAGGTACAAATTCAATTAATCTATAAAATGTTTTCTGAATTAATGTGTCCCCAGAACCTAATATATCGTGAAACTGTTTAGGATTCTCTTGTGTACTTAATGGCCAAAATCTTGAGCCAACTCCTCCTGCCATAATAATGGCATAATGGTTATTGTTCATTTTTAATTATTTATTATTTATTATTTCAACTTCTGCATTTGGATTAAACAAGTATATTTTACCTGTTTTAACCTCAACACATTCATAACGTTTTTTTCTTTTGCTTCCTCTTTTAAATATTTTTCCGTTGTATAATTTAAATTCTTGCCCCAAAAGTAACTCAAAAACATAATTAAGATTGTTAGTTTCGTCGAATTGCTTTAAAGTTAAGCTCAATTGCAAATCTGTATCGCTAGATGCCTTTGGGTTTTTAAAATGATTTGCTAATAATGGTAATAAACTATTTGGAAACACTTCTGGATTTAAAAATGGTAACATTAATCTCTGAAAAGTTCGTTTCCATTCTATTCCATGAGGTTTTACAGTTCTTCCAAAAGCTTTGTAGGTCTCAAAATGTGCAATCTCATGAATAAGTGTTATTAAAAACCTGTAATGATTAAGATTAGCATTTATGGTAATTTGATGTTTTCCGTTTGGTAATCGTTTATAATCACCATGACGTGTTTTACGTTCTTTTTTAATTAAAACACTTAAGTTATCATGCTGTAATAAGCTCTCAACACGTGAAACTGCTTGTTCTGGAATATATTTTTGAAGCGTGTTTTGCATCGTTGCAAATGTAAGATATCATTACTAAGCATAGAAATATAAAGGAACAAAAAAAGTTGCTTTATCTTTATCTAAAAGTATTTTCTTATTAAGATTAAACAAACTAATTTTATAAATACTGGTCTAATCTTTAAACTGAAGCTTTAAAAATTAAATTTTGAATAGAGAAAGCAAGCTAGTCAAAAAATTAAAAAACCCTAAGCTAAAAAACGAAGCTTTTAGAGAGTTACTTGATTTGTATCAAGAACGCTTGTATTGGCATATTCGAAAAATTGTGATTACTCATGAAAATGCTAATGATGTTTTACAAAACACATTTTTAAAAGTATTTAAAGGCATAAATAATTTTAAAGAACAAAGTTCATTACATACATGGATGTATAGAATTGCCTATAACGAGTCAATAAGGTTTATAGAAAAAAGCAAGCCTAAATTTGCTTTCAAAACTGATGAAGAAAGTAATAATTACCTGAACAGTTTAACTCAAGATATATACTTTAATGGTGATGAAGTTAATTTAAGATTACACACTATTATTTCTAAACTTTCCAATAAACAACAACGTGTGTTTCAAATGAAATATTTTGATGATTTGAGTTTTCGTGAGATATCAGAAATACTTACAATTAGCGAAAACACATTAAAATCGGCTTACTATACTGCAGTAAAAATTATTGAAAAGGAAATAATTGCTTATCCATTACAAACTAATTAAATATTTAAAGGTCTAATTAATATTATGGCAAAGGACAAAAAAAATACAATAAAAACTGAGCAATCAACAAATCATTTTTTAAAAAATGAAAAAGATAAAAGAGAACTCGCTCAAGAACATAAAGATTTTCTTGGAATGTCTATTCCAGACAAATACTTTACAAAATCCAAGAATTCTATTCTAAATAGTTTACCAACAGAACAAAAGCAAAATAACAATATATTTAAACTAAAACCATTTATTGCATATCCTATTGCTGCTTCTTTTATAATCCTCATAAGTGTATTTATTTGG
>JABDPN010000223.1 GCA_013042715.1 Flavobacteriaceae bacterium
CCACCTGAAACATATAAAGCCTTGATGACGGTCTTCAGTCAAACAGCCTTAGAGGTTTGTGAAGGTCAGCAATACGACATTGATTTTGAAACTAGAAACGATGTTGTTATTCCTGAGTATTTAAAAATGATTGAATACAAAACTGCTGTATTGGTTGCTGCAGCTATGAAAATGGGTGCTATTATTGCGAGTGCATCAGAAGACGATCAAAACAAAATTTACCAATTTGGCAGACACTTAGGAATTGCTTTTCAGTTACAAGATGATTACCTGGACGCTTTTGGAGATCCAAAAACATTTGGGAAACAAGTTGGTGGTGACATTATTGAAAACAAAAAAACCTATTTATATTTAAAGGCACTAGAACTTTCTAAACTAAACTCGTGTAAAAAACTCTTACATTGGTTTAGTATAACTCCTGAAAATCCTTCAGAAAAAGTTGAAAGTGTTAAAGCAATTTTCGAAAAAAGCGGTTCTGCAAAAGCAACAATACAAGCAATTGAAGATTATACAAATCGTGCATTTAATGATTTAGAAAGTTTATCGATTTCTGAAGATAAAAAGCAAGTTTTAAGAGAATTTGGAACTCAATTAATGCGTAGGACAGTGTAATGAATTTACCGACAACTTTCGACGAACTTATTCAAGAAGCAACGGCATTAGAACTTTATAAAAAGCTAATAATACAATTAAATAAAGATTTTTTACTTGCTAATATTGATTTAGATTTTGATGAAGAGATATTACCTACAAGTTTAAAACTCTTATTACACGAAATAATCTATAACCTCATACAGGAAAAATTTGTAGAGTATTTAAATCTACTTTATATAATTGACGTGTCTGAACACAAAGTAAAACAGCTAGATGGTAGCGATACACTTAAACTTTCCGAAGAGGTTACATTTTTAATCCTACAACGTGAGTGGCAAAAGGTTTGGTATAAACACCATTATAAAAACTAACTAATTGTTAATTCTAATTTTTAGAGTTTGAAGTTTCTTTTTGTTTAAATCTAAATCATTCAATATTTCAATTTTAGAACTGTTAAACCTATTCTTCAGTCCATTAAAAAGATTGGTGTAATATTCGATACCTTCAGTTAAGTTATTTGCAAACTTATTTAAATAATTACTTTGTTTTTTACTCATGTTGTTTTGAGTTTCTTCAATTTGATTTTTTAAATAATCCAGATATAGCTGAAGCTCTTTAATAAACACATTTGGTCTGTTTTTGTCTAATATTAAATTGGTTCTACCATAAATATGGTTAATCATTTCCTTAAGTGATAGTTGTTTAGAAAAATAAGCCATATTTGGTCCAGGACATACAGCTATACCTTTACCTTCTTTTTTGGTTTCTACGTCATGAACGAGTAGAGCAGAAGTACCTAATCCAACACAAATACAAGATTTTTCTGTTACTTTATCATATTTTTTTTGATAGGTTTCTTTAGATAAATTTTCAGCCTTTAGTTCTTTAATTTTTAAGCGTTGATATTGCCTTGAAGCAGTACAAATACCTCTTTCTGTAAACTCAGTATTTAATCCAACATATTTTTTAGAGCATACACTACCAGGTCTTCCTTTATTAATCGAAGCAATTTTCTCTACATCTTTTGTATTGCCTTTAAGGTTGTTAAATGCGACTCCTAATGGTGAAATATGGCTTAAATATAAATCGTCTTCTTTGGCTTTCGCTAATTTACTTATTGTACTATTATCTACACTTGTTGCCTCTGGGACTAACAGAAATGGACTTCCCCAACCAACAGAATCTATGTTGTAATTATCGATTAAAAACTCATGTTCTTCTGAGGTGCCTACACCACCTTGTGCAGTGATTTTTATTGGTAGTTGTTTTTCTGGAACAGTTTTGTTTTTATCAGAAAGTGCTTTTATCAATATTTCATGAATAGATTGTATCATTTCTACTCTATTCACTTTAAATTCTTCTAATATTGGACCTAGTAAATAACCTTCTGTCGCGAATGCGTGTCCACCACAATTTAATCCAGACTCAACACGATATTCAGAAACCCAAATTCCTTTTTTAGCTAGATATTTACCTTGAATTAATGCAGATCTGTAATCACTAACTTTTAAAACAATCTTCTTTTTTATAAATCCTTTTTTATCAGGAAAAAAATCGTCGAATTTCTCTAAAAATGCATATAATCTTGGATTCATTCCAGCTGAAAGAATTAAAGAGGAACTTAAGTTGCTTTTTGCAAAGCCTCTTACAGCTGCATGTGCATCATTATATTCTATTGGAAGTTTTTCATTGTTTTTATAGTTGTCTTTATCAACTTTAGTCATGATGTTGACATCAATAGAACCTTTATGTAGATTCTTGTTTAACCATTTTTTAATTTCGTTAGTATTTAAATTAGTAGCAGTTAGTTTCTTGAATTCATCTATTAAGTCTGAACCATTGGGAAGCATATTAAAATACTCCATTAATTCATGCCTTTTTTCTGATGTAATCGTTTTTAAGTCTTCTATTTTTTTATCAACTAAATCATTTATCAGATTTAAATAAGAAGTAATTCGTTTTGCCCTAAAGTCATCTATTTTATCCGTAATTTCTTTATATGGAATCTCAAACTTGTCGCTATACATTTTTCGTATTTTCTCAAGGAGAATGTCGTCTACCAAAGAAATTACAGAGTCCATTCCCAAATGAGCAACTCTTAAGGGAGAATCTATTGTATATCCAATTCCCATTACAGGAATATGAAAGGAGTGTCTTTTAATCATAATTTTAACTTCAAAGCCTAATGATAGAGCTAATAAAGTAAGTAAAACATGATATATCTCATAAAGCTTGTTATTTATGAGAATATTAAGACTATTGTAAGGTTTGTCCCTTTAAAATGAATGAATAGTAATTAGTTTTTTTTGAATTTTACTGTAAAATGTCGCATTATAGGAGCTTCATCTATAATAGTGTAACCAGATTTAGCTTGATCTCTAGAATCGTAAATATTTTTTAAGACTGCTGCTATATATTTCATGTGGTTTAATGAGTAGGTTCTTCTAGGAATAGCTAATCTTACCAATTCCAATTCTGGATATCTATTCTTTCTAGTAAATGGATCACGATCTGCGAGAACAGTTCCAATTTCAACACCTCTAATTCCACCAACGATGTACAATTCTATAGCAAGTGCTTGTGCTCTATATTCCTCTCTTGGTATGGTTGGTACAAACTTATTTGCATCCAAAAAAACAGCGTGTCCTCCAATTGGTTGTAAAACAGGAACACCATATTCTATAAGTTTTTCACCTAAATAGGCAACTTGCTCTATTCGGCTTTCCAGATAATCAAATTCTGTAGCTTCATCTAGTCCAACAGCTAAGGCTGCCATATCGCGTCCATTCATTCCTCCATAGGTTAAGAAACCTTCGTACATAATATTATAAATAGCTGCTTGTTTGTAAACCTCTTCGTTGTTAAGTGCAATAAATCCTCCCATATTTACCAAACCATCTTTTTTGGCACTCATGGTCATACCATCTCCATAATAAAACATCTCTTTGGCGATTTTCTTAATAGAAGTGTTTTCATAGCCTTTTTCACGTTTTTTAATAAAGTATGCGTTTTCTGCAAAACGAGCTGCATCAAAAATTAATGGAATGTTATACGTCTTACAAAGCTTTGAAACCGCTTTGATGTTTTCTATAGAAACAGGTTGTCCACCAGAAGTATTGCATGTTATTGTAAATACAACAAAAGGAATATTATCAGGATTGTCATCAAATACTTTTTTAAGTTTTTTGGGATCAATATTTCCTTTAAAAGGATGTTGGGCTGTGGTATTAAAAGCTTCGTCTATAGAGCAATCTACAGCAGTTGCTTTTCTAAACTCGATATGACCTTTAGTGGTATCGAAATGTGAATTACCAGGAATGATATTGCCTTCTTTCACCAAAACAGAGAATAATACATTTTCAGCTGCTCGTCCTTGATGTGTTGGTAAGAAATACTTGTAACCTGTAATTTTATTTACTGTTTTCTTAAGCTTTAAAAACGATTTTGATCCAGCGTAACTCTCATCACCACTCATTAAAGCAGACCATTGTTGGTCACTCATGGCGCCAGTTCCAGAGTCGGTAAGTAAATCGATGAATACCTTGTCTGAAGACAAATTAAATAAGTTGTAATGTGCCTTTTTTATCCACTTTTTACGTTGTTCAAGAGTTGAACGTTTTATGGATTCGACCATTTTTACCTTATAAGGTTCTGCGTATGGTAATTTCATTTTAAAAAGAATTAGTATTAAAAAATAGATGTAATTAGTCTGTAGTGTGAAGAAAACACACTATTTCGAAAAGCATTCAGGACGCTTTATGTTTACAAAAAGATTTAAGTAAACAGATTTCATCTTAAACATTTTTAATGTTTTGTAAAAGTAAAAACTATAAAATCAAGTAGAAATGACAATTGTCATTTCTATGCGTTAAAATATTATCTTGAAAATATTACTCTAATGTTCTAAAATATTCTAAAATAGCTCGAGCTTGATTTTCTGTAAGGTTTTGATTAACCATAGGAGAACCGTTATATTCTTTTAAAAGGCTTATTGCTAAAGGGTCGTTTTTCGCCATACCTTCTGGATCAAGGAGCATATTCATTATCCATTCTGGAGTCCTTTTTTTAAGTAAACCATTAGGAGCTGGTCCGATAAACTTTTTACCAACTCTATGACAAGCAGAACATAATCTTTTAAAAACAGCTTCTCCTTCAGCTACCATTTGCTGGTTTATTTCGGCAGGGAGAGTTATGCTCTTGATAGGTCCAATACCTTTATTCGTTAAATCTATAGTTTCTGAAGGTTTTGTAGTTAGAGTAGATTTTATTGTTTTTTCTGTTTTTTTGTTCTTTAGTTTTATTTTGTTTTTTTCTTCCTCCTCATAAACTCCACAACTAACAATTAAAAAAGTTATTATTAAGAATAAATATTTTATTGCTGATTTCATATTACACGAATTTTTCAGCACCAAAAATAAAATATAAATATAAAGGAGAAAAATAAATCTGAAAGGTGGTTTACTTATTTAAAAATCTTTCTTTTTAGACTTAAAAGAAATTCTTAGAACTGGAAGTATAACCCAAATAGTTAGAACAACAAATGATATAATTAGCCCAAAATTTGTTCCAAAAAACTTCTTGAACACTGCTCCAGTATAACCTAGTAATGCTGAAATATCTAATTTTAATAATATTAATGTTCTAGACAAGTCTATGGGGTTTAACATAGTTCCAAAAAGAGATAATTTATCTAAAGGATAATCTTCGAAAATAATTAATGACATCAAAAATAATCCATCATAAATAACAGCTAAAAATAGCCAAAGCAATATTGCATAACCAAAACCTTTAATTTTATTTTCGTTAGATAATGCAATATTAAATGCAAGAGCTGTAAAAATTAATGTTAAAAAAGTACCAGTTATTAATAATAAAGAAAAATCCCAAATGACATTAGATTTGAATAATCCATAAAAAACAAAAGGAATACCTAAGCCTAAAATTAAGCTCATAGAAAGCGATAAGGCAACACCTAAATATTGTCCAAGAAATATAGACGAACGTTTAAGTGGTTGTGCTAGTAACAATTCTGTAAATTCTTTTGAATTATAATAATACATCACACCAAAAATGGTCCCAATTAATGGTACTAATACAATTATTACATTCATTAAAGTAATTACAGCTTTAGATAAATCATTATTTAAAAACAGAAGTACAACGCCTAAAAGAAGGTAGAATGCAAAATACACATAACTCCAGCGACTACGCATTAAATCGAAAAAACTATATTTTAATATTTTAAGCATGGTTATCTGTTAGTATTGATGCAATTGCATGTTCGAAATCTGGCTGATTAGTCTTTGTTTTTAGTTCGTTAATACTTCCTCTAAAGTAGATTTCACCTTCAAGCAGAAAAACAATTTCGTCTGAAACTTCTTCTACAAAATTCATGATATGTGATGTTATTAAAATGGTTTTACCTCTTTCTTTTTCTATTTGAATAAGTTCTTTTAATCGTATTAATGAAATTGGATCTAATCCAGTTGTTGGTTCGTCTAGAATAATAAGTGGACTATCAAACATAAAAGCAAGTACAATATTTACTTTTTGTTTAGTTCCTCCAGATAGGTTACCAAGTTTTTTATTTAAAAAGGGTTCTAGTTTAAAAAGTTCTATTAATCTTTGGTCATCATTTGTTTTCCCTCTTAAATCTTTAATCATTCTAATAAGTTCTCTCACTTTTAGATTGTTAGGGAAATTCGCTATTTGAGGTAAATAATCAATTTTATGTCTGTAGTTTGAACTTTTCTTTATGTTTTCTCCTAACACATGTATTTCTCCTTTATTAGGAATAACCATTCCCAAAATAGATTTAATTAGTGTTGTTTTTCCTGAACCATTTGGACCAAGTACAGCAAAGATTCCTCCTTCATTTATATCTAGATTAACACCACTTAAGACAATGTTCTTGCCAAACCGTTTATGTAAATTTTGGATACTTACCATTCTATTTTTTTTGTTAGCGGATTATTGTCCATTAAATTATATGGTGTAAATACTGGCGAAACTTTTTCAGAAAAATCAATAATGTCAATAAATAAACTTCGTAATAAAATTATTGTTTCTGGAGTTCTGTTTACGATATACGAAAAGAGCTTTACAGGTCTGTAAGGCACATCTCCAATTCCATCTTTGTTAAGATCGTATCCTGTATAATTACTCCAGAAATTTTTATCGAATACATTATCGTTTATTTTACTGTTGTATGATAAATCAAAAGAGTTGTATAAGAAATTGTTTTCTTCAAACGTATTCGTATAACAAGCTCCTCGAACTTTTAAAGCCCAACCATTATTAATAAAATTGTTTTTTTTGTATAAAATTCTGTTAGAGCCTTCTATGTTAATTCCAATTGTATTTTCTTCAAAAGTATTACCAATAATATCAGCATCATTAATCTCTTTTAGTAATAAACCATAAGATGCACTTCCCCAATTTTCTCTAAAAACGTTGTTAAACATTTTTATTTTTTTTGAGAACATTACTGCAACTCCAGCTCCATTATTCTCGAAAGTGTTGTCTTGGTAGATGTCATCATTAGAAAACATAAAATGCAAACCATATCTCAAATTATTAGTGCTTGTATTATTTTTAATAATACAATTATTTGCAAATTCAAGATAGATGCCATCTCTAACACCTTGAATATGATTATACTCTATTTCTACATTTTGGCTATACCATAACTGAATACCATTTCCAGAATTATGCTCTTCTTTCGCATCGCCTACTATATTATTATGGTATAATTTCCCGTCTCTTGATTTTTCAAGATAAATACCAAAAAACAACTTCTCTAAAACAACATTCTGGATTAAAAAATTCTTACTTTTTTTAACTCTTATTGCTGCATAATCTTCGGTGTAGCTTAATCCAACGTTAATTATGAATAAACCATCAACAGTAACATTATCCGAAGTAATAGTAATAATTTCACCTTGATTTTCACCATCTATTACTGGATAATTTTCACCAACTAGTGTTAGTGGCTTATCAATGTTAATATCAAACTCTTTATAAGTTCCTTTTTTAACTAAAATTGTATCAAAAGCTTTAGCAACACTAATAGCGTTTTTAATAGTGGATACATCACAAGAATTACAAACAACTATTTTCTGTGCATGTGTAATTGATGCAAAAAACAGAAGCAAAGAGAAAGTAATTATGTTGTGTTTTAATTTCATATTTTATATTAATCCTCCAGACCTTGCGCTAAACCCAACAAAAACAAATACTACAGCTAGAAGTGTAACTAAAATTATGTGATATGATAAGGGTTTCAGGTTTCTATTTGGAATTAAAACAAAACGCGCATGAAATGCAAGTACAATTGTACAGATTAGTAAGATTAGTTTAATGTAAATATGTTTGTTGTGATGGTCTGAAAAATCAAAAGCATAAAAATTAGTCGTATAAACTGTAGCCATGTATATTCCAGTAGCAACTAAAACTAATAATGCAGGAATACCAATAGGTTCAAATTTAGATTCGAAATTCTCGATAATTTTGAAATCATTCTTACTTAATGCTTTTGGTAAAAAACCTATTGCAAGAGTTAAATGACCACCTGTCCATATTGTAGCTGCAATTATATGTATGAAAATTATAAGTTTTAAAACCATAATTAGTCTTCAAATTTTTTAATTAAAGCATCCCAAGTATAAATATCTCCACCTTTTTTAGATTGGAGTTTTATGGCATCTTCCTTGTTTTTAAAAGCAGAAAGATTTGCTCCCATAGGACTTGGAACTTTCTCACTAATCAAAAAAGTAGCTTGAGTTGCATCAATCAATTCTTCTGGATTTGTATAGTTATTAGATAAGTACAATGCAATTTGAGACGTGTCAAATTCATCCATAAAATGAATCATACATTCTGAAGCATCAAACATGTAAACTTTTCCTTTATTTGTAACAACTTCAGCTGCATGAATTTTATCTACTATAGTCATTTTGCAGTAGTGACATGCATCTTGTCCATATACTATTGGTTTTGGAGAAATGTTACAACTCCATAGAACGCCTAGTGTAACGATAGTTATAACGTATTTTAGTGTTTTCATAAATAGTGTTTACTCTTAAAATATCGCTAATTATTTTTAGTTTTCTCTTTCTTACCCAAAACGAATGCAACAAAAGATAGTACCATTCCAATTGCTAAAAAGTAAGCACCTAGTTGGGGATAAGAATGCGCTCTAAAATTCAGAATATCCTTTGAACCAAAAAGTGGAGGTTGAAATCCCATTATTGATCCATCTGGATTTGTAAATTTCATTATAGCTTTTGGATCAAGATTATGTCCATAATCGTGTTCCCATAGATAGAAATCGTACATACCAGCAGCTCCTAGAAGACACATTACAATAAACCAAACAAGATACCATTCGTAATTTGCTTTAAATCCAATTAGAAGACCTATTACAACCATTGCTATAATTACTGCAGGGAAAATTTTAAACTCAGGAATAGATTCTGGAATGTATTTCATACCTACATAATGGTTCATTAAGTTAATATTCTTAATGTCATGAGGATTGGCATCTGCAAAATCGTTTATGTAAATATCCATACCTAAAGGAATTGGATATTGAGGAGCTTCTAATGTAATATTCCATAAAGGAAAAATAAATAAGGCTAAAGGTAAAATTACGCCAACAAGCATTGTAATTTTTGACTTTCTCATATTTTCAAGTTGTTTTAGTTTTTTATAGTTTTTAGTGATTTATGATTAAAAAGCGAGAGCGAAATTTTTTTGCTCTCGCTTTGTTAGGAAAATAAACACTAAAACAAACTTTCCCTATATTATTCTATATCCTCACCTAAAGACCAAGCAAGTTCTATATTAGAATTTGCTGGAGATACACGAACATATCCTTGCATTTCTTGGTGTAATGCAGAACAGAAATCTGTACAATAGAATGGCCATACACCAACTTGCTTAGGTTCCCATACAAACGTTTCTGTTTGTCCAGGCATGATTAATAATTCTGAAGTGTTTGCGCCAATTATTGAAATACCATGAGGTACATCGTAATCTTGTTCGAGGTTTGTTACATGGAAATATACCTTATCTCCAACTTTAACACCTTCAATATTATCTGGTGAGAAGTGACTTCTAATAGTTGTCATGTATATATGAACGTTTTTACCATCTCTAACAACTTTAGTGTCAGCTTCAGATAATGCAGCATATGGATGCTTATTGTCTTCTAACTTAAATAGTTTTGTTTGACGAGGCTTAATTAAATCTGCAGGACAACCAGCAGCATAGTGAGGTTCACCTACTGTTGGAAAATCTAATAACAATTCCATTTTGTCTCCAGAAATATCATATAATTGTGCAGATTGTGTTAATTCTGGTCCAGTAGGTAAATAACGGTCTTTTGTAATTTTGTTCATTGCTAAAACATATTTACCGAAAGGTTTTCTTGAGTTTCCTCCTGGTACCATTAAGTGACCTACAGAGTAATAAGTAGGTTTTCTATCTATTACTTCCCAAGTTCCAACTTTCCATTTTACAACTTCAGAAGAAATAAAGAATGTCGTATACGCATTTCCTTTATCATCAAATTCTGTATGTAAAGGTCCTAAACCTGGTTGTTCAACCGTTCCTGCTACAACATCTTCAAAATTAATAATAGGAATACCATAAGCATCTCCAGCAAATTTTTCATTCTCAATTGCATCTAGCATTTTTGTAAATGAGTGTACAGTTAAGTTTGCAGATAATTTACCACTACCAACAATATATTCACCAGTTGGATCGACGTCACAACCATGTGGAGATTTTGGAGTTGGCAATAAGTAAATAGCTCCAGGAACTTCCATAGGATTTACGACAGTTACTTCTTTTCTCATATTAGAAGTTGCAGTATGTGTACTTT
>JABDPN010000231.1 GCA_013042715.1 Flavobacteriaceae bacterium
AATTAGCATGCTACGATCTAGTAAGTTTTCTGTATTACCATATAGGCTTGGAAGAAGTTTAGAGAATTACGCTAGCGCTAACGATGAGAAAAGAAAAGAACTTTCTCCAAGATTAAAAGCAATGATAGAAGGATCTTATACAGATTATCATTTACCTCTTGAAAAAGAAGTTTTTGCTAAACAATTAGGTCTTTATGCTAGTAAGGCAAATTATACTTTACCTGAAATAGTTACTAAGGTTGGTGAAGAAAATAATAACGACTTTACCACATATATAAATTCTATTTTTGAGTTAAGTATGTTCTCTTCTAAAGAAAGAGTTGCTGCGTTTTTAGACTATCCTGATTTAGAAATTCTAAAAAATGACCCATTATATAAGTTGTCTGGAGAATTATTAACTAAATACAGAGAGCAACCTGAAGAACTAATACAACCTACAAACGACTTCCAAACGTCGTTTAGGTTGTTAGTTGAAGGGTTAAGAGAATCTGGTTTAAGTAAAATTAAATATCCTGATGCGAATTCTACATTACGTCTTACTTATGGTAAAGTAAGAGCTTTACCAAAAGATAAAAGAAACGATGCTAAAATCAATAATTATACGACACTTAAAGGTGTGATTGCAAAATACCAACCTGGTGACGATGAGTTTGATTTACCTGAAGGTATGATGGATTTTTATAATAATAAAGATTATGGACGTTACGCAAATGAGTATGGAGAACTCCCAGTTAACTTCTTATCAGATAATGATATAACTGGAGGAAATTCTGGTTCTCCTGTATTAAATGGTAAAGGTGAATTAATTGGCTTAGCATTTGATGGTAACATTGAAGCTATGGCTGGAGATGTGATTTTTGATAAAAATTTACAAAGAACTATTAATGTAGATATTAGATATGTACTTTGGTTAATCGATAAGTTCTCGAATGCAAAACATATTGTAGATGAGTTAACTATTGTTTCTGCTAAAGATAATATGTAATTATATTTATAATGGATTAAAAAAGCGAGTTAGATATTAACTCGCTTTTTTAGTTTTCTTTTGCTACTTCTAGTGCAGTAATTTTATTTTCTAATACAGATAGTTGTTCTCCATAATTTATTATCTGGTCTGCATTAAGATTGCTACTATTATTTACTTTTTCAATTAACTCTTTACTTTTAATGCTATAGTATTCGATAGTTATATCTATTTTGTCTTTCATGTTTAATCTATTGCTGTATTATTTTTATCTCTCCTCTATATTTTGAGGCACTTTTTCCTGTAAATTCTTTAAAGAGTTTATTAAAATGAGAGAAGTTATTAAATCCACATTCAAAACAAATATCAGTAATACTCATTTGACTTTCATGAAGTAACTTTGTAGCATGTACAACTCTGTATTCATTAACTAACTTGGTAAATGTTTTTCCTGTTACTTTTTTAAAGTATCTACAAAATGCAGGAACTGTCATACTTGCTTGGTCTGCAATTTCATCTAAACTTATTTGATTCATGAAATTGGCATTTATATATTTAAAAATAATATCTATTTTCTGACTGTCCTGAGGTTTAGTTTCAAAGGCATAACCATTACTGTTTAGTATTTCATAATCTTGAGAAAGCGCTAACCCTTGTAAAATTTCCATAAGTTTTACAACTCGATTAAAACCATCATAATTTTTTAAATTTTCAATCTTTGGACCTAACTTATTTTTAGTATCTCTTTTAAATCTTATTCCCTTTTCTGCTCTTTTTAATAGACTTTTTATTTCAACCATTTCCGGAAGATCTATAAATATATTTCCGAATATTTGTGGTTTAAACTGAATAAGTGTTTCTTTTCCATTTCGTGTTAAACGATCTGTAAATCCATTATGTGGTAGATTGGAACCTATTAATAACAACTGACTGTTATTAAAATAGGATAAATGATTTCCAATATGTGTTTTACCATGACCTTTATTAATATATATTAACTCTAGTTCTGGATGAAAATGCCAAAACGCAGATGTTCTAGG
>JABDPN010000172.1 GCA_013042715.1 Flavobacteriaceae bacterium
CTATAAATCCAGCCTCATGGTTAATAACTCCTGATAAATAGCCATTACTAGCTATTTGAGCAACTTCATCATAATTAGTCAAGCTTAAATTACCCTGTGGACTAGCTCCACTATGGCATCCAGTACAATTATTTTGAATTATTGGCCATACAGATTGAGAAAAGGTAATATTTGCTAAATCACATTCACTACATTCTTCATTTGTTGCTCCTTGATTAATCCAATCTCTAATAGTTAATATTTGTTCAGGATTTAATGGATTTGAAGGTGGTGGTGGCATTATATCGTCAACATCATTGTCTGTTATAGCTTCATATAAATCAGAACTAAAAGCATTACCAACATCTACTTGTTGCATGATTCCATTATAAGAACTTAAATCCACACCATCTTGAGCACTTCCTCCACCATGACATCCACTAATAGCACAATTTGAATTGATAATAGGTAAAACATCATTAACAAAGTATATTTTATCAGGATCACAAACATCATCAACAATTACATTATCATCTGAATTATCTTCAATCGGAGTATATAATGGATCATGTTCACAAGAGAATACTAAAAAACCAAAAAGCAATAATAAATAAATAGACTTGTTCATTTTTATAAAATTTTAATTCTGATTTTATTTCTTACCTACATTAAACACTCGGCTAATATTAAACCCAAAATAAATATCACCTTTACCCCATTCTCCAGTGGTGTTTCCAACTAAAAACTGTTCAGTCATTCCTTTTGAATTAGTAACATGCAATTGAAATACATGACCACCAGTTTCAATATCAACACCTAAGGATAAAGAGTTAGTAAGTTCTTTACTCTCTATTTGATCTGGAAGCAAATAGTAATATTCAGCATTTAAACGGATTGAACCTGAAAGTTTAATAGAAGTTCCTATTCCCATAGAAACCATTGTATTTAGATCTTCTGCAGTGCTTACTAAATTACTATGAACAACTGTGGGCATCAATTGTA
Source organism: Flavobacteriaceae bacterium (assembly GCA_013042715.1). Classification (GTDB taxonomy): domain Bacteria; phylum Bacteroidota; class Bacteroidia; order Flavobacteriales; family Flavobacteriaceae; genus Site-B15. The sequence goes on from JABDPN010000172.1 coordinate 982, forward strand.
TGGAAAATTTATCATCAAATTTTCTTGCTAATAATAATGCATGGTGAAAAGATAATCTAGAAGAAAAATAGTTTTCTCTTTCTGGATCTGTCCATTCGCTTGAGTTTAGATAAACACTACTTACAGCAGTTGCAGAAAAAGGGAAGTTTTTAGCACCACTTTTTTGTCTTAAAAATCGCCATTTCACCATTCCATCATAAGTTTTTAAAAAAGATGATCTTCCTAAACCAATATTTAGCTGATCAGTAATCCCATATTCAAAACCTAAACGAATAGTAGAATTATCTAGTCCCCAAAGATCTCTCCATCCAGAATTTAAAGTGCCAAATCTATGCTGAATCATAAATTGAAGAACTCTCTTACCATTTGTTTCAATAGAATGACCACTTACCAGTCGTGTGCTTTTAAAAGTAGCTATTGTAAAATCTGTTTGTGGTTCTTGAGAAGATTCCAACATTTCTAACAATTCTTCCTGAGCAATACTATTAAAAGGAATGCATAAACTAAAAAATACTATTATTATAAAATACTTTTTCATAAGTCTTTATTACATTTTATTCATATTTAAATTCACACTGACCTTTATACGTTTTGCAATCTTTTCTTTAACAGGACCTGGAATATTGATATCAAAATCTTCAGGATTAACATTAAAATCAACCTCTAATCCAATTAGGGAATCACTTTTTGTAATGCTACCTGTAGTATCTATTTTTTGTGTAACACCATGAATCGTTAATTCACCTGTTATAGTAACATCGTTTTTTGAATCATTTAATTCGAGAGAATCGAAATCAGTAATTTGACCTTTAAAAACTGATTTAGGATATTTTTCACTCTCAACAAATTTTTCATTAAAATGTTCTTGCATTAGTGCCTTTTCAAAATTGAAAGCTTTCATGAGTAAAACAGCAGCCATTTCTCCACTATCAGTGTCTAAAACTGCTGATACTTGATTGTTTATTGCTTCTATATCTTCTACTGGTGTACTCGAAAAGAATGAAATGACTCCATTTTGTGTCATGTACTTTTGAGCCTGTACTGGGTTTGCAAGTACAAAAAATATTATTAAGATATTTAACTTTTTCATGATTCTATCGTATTAGATTATTACTATTTTTTAAATATTAATTGTTTAGTGCGCCATTGTCTAACCATGCTTGTAAGATTTCCAAATCGCAATTTGATAATTGTGAGTTTGGTGGCATATTTTTTTGAATTAGCACACGATTTTCGAAAGTACCATTATCTACTTTAGCCTTTAACTCACTAAAATTTGTAAAATCTCCTGGAGCAGTGCCACCAGAAGTATGACAAGAAACACAATATGCATCAATTATGGGTGATACATCAGCTGTATATGTTATTGCAGACACATCGCAGGATACTGGACCATATAATTCTTCTTCGTTATCATTATAACAAGAGAACATGGTTAAAATAAATAAGAGTAAAATAATTGATTTTTTCATAGCTAGTTAATTTTTCCCATTACACAATTATTTAATATTACACTTGTCAAGAAACCCTGACACTGTCCTTTAATTGTTACTACAGTTTCTTTTTGCAGATTATCTTCAAGTTTATTAAATGAGCAGTTTATACCTCCAAATAATGCATCCTCCGAAGACAATAATACATTGGAAATTGAATCGGTTTGTTGCACCATAATTACTTTACCAGTAACTTCAATTACTTTACCTTCATATTTTTTTAATGCCAATATTTCATTTTTGTTAAAATCCATATAAAGTTGATCTGCAGTAATTACAATATCTGGTTTTACATTTTGTAAACTCCCAGTTTTTTTATTAAATAAATAAATACCATAAACTACGCCTAACAATACTAAAAATGATACTAAAGCGACTATTTTTTTCATGATAAATTACATTTACTTAATACAGTAAAACTATATACTGATATGTTTTTAAAAAAAATTAAAATGGTGAATAGTAAGATTACGAAGATGAATAGTAAATTTTAAATACTAGATAGTATATAATCTAATTTAATGGAACATTAATAGTTCATTAAATCTGCAGCCATTTTAATGTTTTCTTTCAGTTCATAAGCTATATCCTGATTGCCGTCTTCATCATTTGTATAAATTTCAATTATCCCATTATTATTATCATCAGTAGCTTGACTCAAATCAATATTATTTAATGAGCTTAAAAATTGAGACATTTCAAATTGAACAGTTAAATTAGTCATACCATCTTGTACTAAAACACCTGTACTTCTTCCAATATCCAAATTTTCACTTGTATCATGCCAAAATTCAAAAGGAGTACCATTTATAGTTCCTTTTATATATATTGACCTATCATACAAATCATTAGAAATAGGCAGATCTTCGTCCTTATGAAATTTAAATCGAATTTCTTTATACATACCATCAGGTACAAATGCATTTCCAATAGTCTGGGTTAAAGCATCAGAACCATTTAATAAATCAACTTGATAAGGAC
>JABDPN010000243.1 GCA_013042715.1 Flavobacteriaceae bacterium
ACGTGTATCAAATTCAAATCGTCAAAAGATAGAGTCTTATTTAGCTATTAAATGCGGAATTACTTTAGGACCTGCTAATGTAGCTCAAAAGGATTATATCAATTCTTTTGATACTGTTGTTTGGGATATATCTGCTAATACAGGATATAATTACGATGTAGCTGGCATAGGTAAAGATTCCATATCGGATTTAAATCAAAAACAATCAAAAACACTCAATTCAATAAATGGGGTAACGATTGGTTTGGGAGGTATTTATACCACGAATAGTGCTAATCCAAATGAATTTGAAGATGATGGTGATTTCTTGGTCTGGGGGAATAATAATGCGGCTCTATCTGGAACAAACTCCAATACTATATCAATTGCGTCGGGTATAACCACTTCTGTTATTAGAATGGATAGAAAATGGAAAATTGTTGAAAATACAGAAGTTGCTGGAGGTGACATAGAAACTGTTTTTGTTGGCATCCCAACAACAGCCTTTTCGGCATTTTCCAAAACAGCCAATGAAGAATATGCTTTGATTATTGCAGATAATCCTACATTTGCTAATGGAAATATTATTGATGTAATACCACTGGCGATAAATACTGATTCCCAAACAGGCAATCCAATTTTAGATCAAAATGGAAATGAGATTTATAAAACCTGGTATAATTTTAATGGAACCAAATACTTTACTTTCGGTAAGGTTCCAAGATTTTCTGAAAACCATTCTATTACTATTAATTCTGGAGACTATCTTGTAGGTGAGGTTCCTATGAACTTAAATGCAGATTCATTTGCTGTCTCTGCTTGGGTAAAATGTTCGCCTTCTGCTAATACCAGAACCATAATGGCTAAGGGAAGTAAACTGCAATTACGATTAAATACATCTAGTCAAGTAGAAGTTACTTTAGACGATCTGGCATCTGCAAAATTTACTTCTAACACAGCTATTACAGATGATTACTGGCATCAAATCACATTTGTATATAAAAGTGGTACAATCTTTTTGTATATAGATGGAGTATTAGATCACACGGAGAATGATGTTGTAGCACCTTCACCTAACTTTAACCATTTTTCTGTAGGAGCTGTGTATGATGATAAAAATACCATTTTCAACCCTTTTTTAGGAGAGATAGATGAGATCTATATCTGGAACCAGGCATTGACAGAAGAACAGGTTAAATACCTTATGAATCAGGAAGTAGAACGTTTTGATGTGAGTGGTACGGATTATGTCACTGGAAAAGTAATTCCGTATAATGTTGCAAGTAATGGAGTCGCTTCAATACCATGGAGTGATCTGGAAGTTTATTACAATTTCAACTCATTTTATGGTTCTACTGTTGAGGGTTTGTCAGATAGTCGTCAATTTTTAAGATTGAAACACCTTGATAAGGATAAAATGTTACTAACAGATCAAACGGCTCCTTTACCTTACGTTACATTGGCAGATGGAGTATGGGACGATTCAGCAACTTGGTCGAACAGTACGGATCAGAGAATACCAAATTCATTAAGTTTAGATGGTTTTACAATGATAGACTGGAATATTGTGGATCTAAATCATAATATTTCCTCGGGAGATAGAGATATTTATGTATTAGGCTTAAAAAACAATATGGGAACACTTACCATTGCTGATCCTAATGAAAATCTTGATGAAGCCAATTCTGGACAAGCTTTAAATGTAACTCATTACTTAGAAATTGATGGTGTCATTGATCTTATAGGAGAGTCACAACTTGTACAGACTGAAGGTAGTATTTTAGATAATGATAGTGGTGGTTATATTGAAAGAGATCAGCAAGGGACTGCAAATGGTTTTAATTATAACTATTGGTCTTCATCAGTTGGTCCAATTAGCGGAAATACGACAACCAGAGGAACGGGTATATCAAGTTCAAATACAGTCCATACCATTTCTGGAGTTCTTTTGGATGGTACCAACTCGGCTGTATATCAAAATCTAATATTTAGCCCTTATCAAGATGCAGCAAATTCTAGCTCAACAACACCCAGAACTGTAAGTACATATTGGATGTATAAATTTTATGGAGAAGTGGATAATTATAATGCCTGGGAATCTATTGATGAAACGTCATCATTACTTCCAGGAGAAGGTTATACAATGAAGGGAACATCTGGTGCTGCAGATATCCTTAATGATTTTCAGAACTATGTTTTTAAAGGAAAACCGAATAATGGTGATATTACCCTGACATTAGATAAATCTACAGGAGATGTTCAGCGTTTAATAGGGAATCCATATCCGTCAGCTATTGATGCAACAGAGTTTATTTTGGATAATATGAGTATAGCAGACGGAGGCAACAATGAAACAGGAACCATTTTTAATGGTGCATTATATTTTTGGGATCATTTTGGTGAAGAGAATTCACATAATTTAAGTGACTATGTTGGTGGTTATGCTACGCGAAATTTAACAGGAGGTGTTGCAGCAATTTCCGATGATAATCTCATAAATAACACATCTAATAATGGGGGTCCCGCAATAGGAACAAAGGTTCCAGGACCATATATTCCTGTTAATCAAGGTTTCTTGGTATCTACAGCTTTAGATGGATTTAACAACGATCAAGGCGTTCCAATTAGTAATGTAGATGGAGGAAATATAGTATTTAAAAATAGCCAACGTGTTTTTGCTCGTGAATCAACAGAAAACTCTGTCTTTATGCGATCTGTTGAAGATAATTCAAGTAATACTTATTTTGATGATACAAAAAGAATTAGATTAATGTATGATTCTCCGAAAGGTTATCATAGGCAAATACTATTAGGAAAAAACCAAAATACTACAAATGGATTTGATTTGGGATACGATGCATTTATAGCAGATATTAATGAAGAAGATATGTATTGGATTTTTGATGGTGGTAAATTTGTAATACAAAGTGTAAATAATTTTGATATAATTCAGGAATTTCCAATAGGAATAATTATTAATGAAAGCGGACTTGCTAGGATTAAAGTGGATACACTTGAGAATATTGATTCAAGTTTAACTATACACATAAGAGATAATTATACCAATCAGACACATCATATAAATGAAGATCCTTTTGAGATTTATTTGGAAGCTGGAACTTATGAAGATAGATTTGAGCTTGTTTTTCAGGAACAAACAATGTCGGTTTCAGATAAAACGAAATTAGAAAAAGAAATTACTGTTTATTACGATTCAAATTTTGCTGAGGTAAGAATTAACAATAAAAATAATATTCAGATTTTTGGTATAAGCTTGTACAATACACTAGGACAAAGAATTCTTGAGTTAGATCATTTATCAAATAATATTTCACTTTCAAATGTTAACTTAGGGGTTTATATCTTGTATTTAAATACAGAAAAAGGCCCATTATCTAAAAAAATTCTGATTAACTAAAATTCAAAGATATTTTAATTAAAACAGATTATATTATCTAACAACTACGCAGACAATTATTTACTCAAATACTACATCGTCAAAAAATATATCTTGAGTTGTTCCATAGCTACTGGTAAAAAGTACAAATCCAGATCGAATACATGTTAAATCAAGGTTTTTTAATTTAATAGTATACTTTTTCCATTTCGTTGATAATTTAATTTCTTTAGAGATTTTTGCAGTATCAGGATAAGGTTTATCCTTTCCTATTAATCCAAAACCAATTGTAGCTATAATATTCTTTTTACTTGCTTTTGCCCAAAAGCTAAATGTTTCAGCTCCAGTAATATCATAACCACCGAGGATTTCTCCCCAATCATTTGCAGGATCTACAAACCCAAGGCCATACCAACCATAAACTTCATTGTAACCTATCCTTAAACAAGAATTTCCAGATTGAACATCATCATTGTGTTGTAAGTCCACTTCAATGTCTTTATAATTTCCCATATATGCTGTTGGGAGATAAGGATTAACCTCACCATCTTTATAAATGTAAAATGGTAGTGAAGCTTTAGGAACTAAATATTTTTTGTCTTTAGCTTCATCGTCATGAACTTCTATTGATGTAGAAGCGATCCCAATATTGTTATAGGCATCTTTTACATTGACATAGACTTTAATAGCACCATGCTCTTTAGGTAGTTGGATTTTAAATCCAGAATTTAAATTCCCTTTAAACTCTAGTTTGTTTATTTGATCTCTTCGTTTTCTACTTCCTGTTCTTTGATTATAGTAAAAACTAACTTCTAAATTATCTTTTTCATCATCTAAAACATCTAGTGTAACAGGAATCCAAGTTGTACTCATAAACTTTGAATCTGGTAAAGAGAATGTTTCAATTACCGGAACACTGTTAATTGGTTTTTCACCAGTAAACGCTTCTCGTATAGCCCAATATTGAGGTCTTAGGCTTCCATTATGATGTGTAAATAACCATGGTGATGCAAAACTGTTGCCATTAGCATAATGAAATACATAAACACCTAAACAATTAGGTTTGCTTTTTATCCAATCATGATAACCTTCAAATATAGTTTCATATTTTTGAGTATCTGTTGGTTCAATCTTAATTCCATTTTTAGTTTCCTGGATATCCCATTCTCCAGTTACTCCAAATTCTGTAATAATATAGGGTTTGTCTATATTTCTTTTAAGTAATTCTTCAGACAAAAGATTTGCTCCGTAACCATAAGAATTTAGCCCATAAATATCTATTGAAGGTACGTATTTTTGCCACCACTCGAGGCCAAAAGTCCAAGCTTCTACAGATGCAATAGGGTGTGTAGAATCTATTTTTTTTATATCACTACAAATTCTTTCCAATAATTTTGAGTAGGCTACTTTTTCAGGATCTGTTGCCATATTCAAATAGACTTCATTGCCTATTGTCCAAGTTAAAACTGCAGCATGGTTTTTGTATTTCTTAACCGTTTGTATGGCATTTTCATACATAGTTTCCATACCTTTTTTGTCTTCCAGATAATTAAAGCTATCATCATCTTCCATTCCTGGACGTCCATGTCGCATCCAGATTCCAACCATAACTTTTATTTTATATTTTTCTGCTGCATCAAGTAGCTTTAATGTGTTTTCATTTGTGCCCCAAAGCCTAATGGTATTAACACCTAAAAATTGAAGGTCTTTAAAATAAGTATCGTAGTTTTTTACATCTTTATCATAACCAAAAGTTACACCTTTAACATCAAAAGGCATATCATCTACAATTAATTCCCAAGTATCTCCAGATTTTTTAACTGTAGTTTGAGCATTTATCAAATTACTAAAAGCATAAACTAATAGGATTAATAATAAAATGTAATTTTTCATGTCTCTTATTCTATTTTTTTACTAATCGTTTAATTAATTGTCCATTATTAGATTGAACCTTTATAAGGTAAACACCACTTTTTAAATCCTCCAAATTTAACTTAGAAAGATTGTCGGTAAAGACTTTTACTTTTCTACCTAAGATAGTAAATACTTCAATTTTATTAATAACAATATTGTTAGATTTAACATGTAAATATGAGTTTGTTGGATTTGGATATAATTTTATTTCATTAGGATTAATATCATTAACTGAAAGGCTTGCAGCTTGCTGCACATCGTCAAAATAGAATGTAGAAGTAGAGGTACCATTTCCAACATTTCCTATATCAAACATAAATACAAGTTTATCATAAGTCGTTATTCCTAAAGCCGAAAAATCCCAATGTAATGTTTCCCATTCACCAGAAGTATTAGTTGTTGTTGTTAATTCGCTTGCAGCACTTCCACTTTGTTGTTCAAGTTTAATTTGGACAGATGTGCCTATAGGAGCTTCAGTCCAAAGTTTTAATGTAATATATTTTTTAGAACTAAAGTTTAAGAAATCGTCAAGGTTTAAATAAGCTCCAGCCCATGGTTGACCACCATTTCTAACAATTTTTGCTAGGTTATTACTACTATTACCAATGTTTTGAGGTGCTACAACAGGTTCAACAGTTGCTGTTCCGCCATCAAAATTATTAAAATCTGCTGTAACTGGAGTTGTTTCAAAATTAAAAGGTAGTCCAGTATTTCCACCTACTTCTGCACATTCTAAAGCATTATAAGTAAATGTCATTTTACCAAGATTAAATTCACCATTTGTTACAACAAATCTTAAAACATGAATACCTTCGGTTAAATCTATATTACTAGCTTTTGTATTCCAATTATTCCAGTCGCCAGTATACGACATTGAAATATCTGAACTCACTTTCACACCATCAATTTCAAAATAAAAAGGACCTCCACCATTTGTGTTTCCAGATGCATAGCGTAGATCTATATCATAACATCCTGTAGTTGCAACATCAATAGTGTATTCCATCCATTCGCCAGAAGTAATCCAACCTACAGTTGCTCCTTCATTAGTAACTGAGACAGCATCAACATATTCTGTTGGTCTAAACCCTCCTAAGTTTTCTATAGAAGAATCGTAATAAGAAATATTCTGTCCAACACCACCTTCAAAATAATCAAAATGTCCAGCTTCAATTATTCCAGGAACTGTATGAGGTGTTCCTGAATATGGTACCTGATCGCCTACTTGAATATTTATTACATTAGTATTAATAAATTCACTCCCAACATAAACTTTAGAATACATGTTATGAATACCCAAAGCAATACTTGAAATGTTAAATTCATAAGGCGATGCAGTATCTTCGCCTAATAAAGTATCTCCTTTATAAAACTCAACTTTTGTTATGCCACTTCCAGTTGTAGTTGTTGTAAGGTTAACAGTGTCGTTTTCATTTGCTTGATAGGTGTTAGCAGTAATTGCACCTGTTATATTTAAATCTCTATTTGTAGCCATCGAGTTTGCAGGAACTTCCAGCATAAACCCATCTGAAAACGTTACCGTTATAGGTGAATCAGAATAGTTGTGAGCAACATAAGTAGTTAATGTATTGTCAACAAATGCTGCTGCAATTGGATAATCGGCAGTTATAGGAGCATCGACAGTACCTAAGGTATTCATAGCATGTAACCAATGATAGGTTTGTGCATCTGATATTCCAAATTTTAATGTTCGGTCTGGATAGGAGTCATACAAATCAATGGCAGCTTGAGCATCTGTTAAAGACAGATATTTCCAATAAGTATCATGCCAAAGATTAGGATTCTCTTGATTACTCAGAATTCCTGTATTGGCAGTCATTTCTGTCCAGAGCGATTGTGCATATACTTGGTTGTGTCCCAAATATAAAGAGCCACCATGAATAGGATAAAGTTCAATTCCGTAAGAGGCCGCAATATCGCCAGTCCAGAAGGTTTGATTATCGTAAGCATTACCCCAAACTCTAGACACTAAACTATAGGGATGAGAAGGGCTTAAATTTCGGTCGTACATATCAAACCAATATTCTTCAACGGCAGTTTGCTCAGTAGTATAAATATAGATACCTAGATCTCTAATTGCATCATTTTCTGTTATGGTTCCCCAATGAATTAATGAAGAAGCAAATTGCATACTCTCTGATGTAGACTCCTGATCGTTTCCAAAAGGAAAACTTGCAAATCCATTTGCCCAGCTATGTCCTGCATAAGGACTGAAGTTTCTCAAAAATGGAAATAAAGGATCATTTCTATCTTCTGTAGCGGCATCCCGAATTAACAAATTGATCATGTCTCCCCATTGGTTAACCCAACCAGGTTCAAACTGTTCCATAAATGCTGCAGCATGTATAAAATAGCCCCAGTGAAAATGGTGGTCGTTTATATTATTGTCCTGACCATGACCTGCCGGATAACCTAACATAGCAGACCAAGTATCATTATAGTAAAACAAGAAGGCAACTTCACCAGATTGATAAGTTAACCAATCCTCCAAACGTTCTTTTATAGTAGCGATCATTTTATCTCGACTTTCAATATCACCTGTTTGATCTGCAATTCTTGCTGTTTGGATCAATCTATTCATGACCTGGCCTTCATTATAGGAATCTGTCCAAGTTGCTAGCTGGTCGTTTTCAATTAGAGCTATTTTAGTATCCATATCAGCAGGATTGAATCCAGGACTGTATTGAGTCAAATTAGGAAGTGTAGGTAAGATACCTTTAAAGGTATTTTCAACAATAAATGAATTTCCATCAAGAGTTTTTAACTCTCCTCTTACACTATCATAGCTATATTCGTCTGGAGTTGGAGAACTAGATGATAAATTACTCCAATGATGTGGAAGTAATCCTAATAATACATTAGTCTCAACTCCTTCTTTTACATCTGTACTCACGGTAAATGTTGTTGTTAACTTTGAATTGGATTCATTATAACTCCATGCAGTAGTTGTATTAGTTGGAAAAACATAAGCATATTTTTTATATTCTTGTGCAACTGTGTTCACATTACTCGTGCTTTGAGGCAACATAGCCATTGACCAGTAATCATTTCCATTTAATGTCGATATATATATATTTCCAGATTGCGTCCAAGTACTACCAACTGGTGCATAAAACACAAAATCGGCTCCACTGGTAGCATTCGAAATTATTAGTAATTCGTTAGAAATAGTTGCTGTACCAGAATTAACTTTAATTTCTACTATATCATCGTTATCTTTTTCAAAATAGATAAAAGGCATTCCGATACCTGAAGTTGCTTGCAAATCATGAGAACCGTCATTCCAGTTCATTGTAACCGTCCAATCTGAATGATCTGAGGCCGTAGCCATTGATGCATTTAAACCTGTAAGGCCAACTTCTATAGGAGCTGAATCACCAATTGGTCCCCAAGGTATATAGGTTACAATTAAACCTTGATTTGTTGTTTTTAAGGTCATAGGATAATTAAATAGATTATCAGCATGATCTTCTTTGATCAGTCTAGACCACCAATCATTAGTTGGTACAGGTTTTCCTGTTGCATTACCACTTAATTGTGGCGATCCAGATGGAAAAGAATTTCTTCCAGCAGAATCTACACCTGGAAACGTAGTTGTATAACTACCATTTCCAACAGTAACTTGAGCAATTGTGACATTAAAAATTAAGAAAAGAGATATTAATAATACTTCTCGAAAAACGGGTTTTATAAGTACAGACATAATTATTGAATTTAATTGCCATAAAATTAATTAATTAAAGTCGTAATTTTTTTTAATCACCTAAATTAAAACTATACAGCAAGACTATATTTTAAATTTATTAAGTTTAAGCCAATACATTAACTATACGAATTTCAAATAATTTGATTTCATTATTTTATGAAGTAGTAAAAACATATAATTTATATTGAATAATGTAAATGGTTTACCTATACATTAGTTTAGTAAATATTTATTTATGTCTTTATTTATAAGCGCTTGTTTTTTTTTGTACCTTAACATACTGTTTCAAAACCTTTTTAGTATGAAAAGAATACTACTTCTATTTTGTATAGTTATTAGTTTCAATTCTTTAGCACAAGAACATGCTCCTATAATTACATATTCTTCAAAAGATTATAATGCTCATAACCAAAATTGGAGTATTTCTCAAACTAGTAACAATTATATTTATATAGCAAATAATGCTGGACTATTAGAATTTAATGGCGCTGAATGGAATTTGTTCGAAATGTATGATAGCTCCATTGTAAGATCTGTAAAAGTAGTTGGTGATAAAGTTTTTACAGGAAGCTTTATGGATTTTGGTGTTTGGGAGAAAAATGAATTTGGAACACTTTTTTATTCGTCACTAGTGAAAATGTTAAATCTTGATATTCTGGAAGATGAGCAATTTTGGAGTATAAATGAACTAGATGGTTGGTTATTGTTTCAATCGCTTTCAAGAATTTATTTAATTAATATAGACACTAAGGAATCTAGAGTTATTTCTTCAGAATCTCCAATAACAAAAATGTTTAAGGTTCGAGAGGACATTTATTTTCAAAAACGTGGTGAAGGTATTTTCAAAATAGAAAATGGAACACCAAAATTAGTATATAATAACAGTATAGTTAAAGACAATGAGATTATTAGTGTTCTTGAGCTCGATAGTAATCTTCTGTTTGTTACTAATAAAAGTGGTATCTATAAGCAAAATAATAATTCATTTTCCCCTTTTATTAATCAAAACCAAATCATTCTAAATAATATAAATATATACAGCGCTATACAGTTAGAAGATAAAAGTATTGTTTTAGGAACGATTTCAAAAGGTATAATGCATTTGGATAAAAATGGTAATCTTATCCAGAATGTAAACCATAATAATGGATTGAGTAATAATACTGTATTATCTCTTTTTGAAGATAAATATAACAATCTTTGGATTGGTCTAGATAATGGTGTTAATTGTATAAACCTCGCTTCTAGGTTTAGAATTTATACAGACAATAATGGTACTATTGGAACTATTTATACTTCAATTTCACACAAAGATTATTTGTATCTAGGAACAAATCAAGGTTTATTTTATAGAGATAGAAAAAAGGGTGAAAAGTTTAGTCTTATTAATGAAACAAAAGGACAAGTTTGGACACTTAAAAATATTAATGGTGAATTGTTTTGTGGCCATAATAATGGAACTTACATTATAGATAATGGTAAAATAGAAACATTTATAGGTAATGAAGATGGTTCTTGGGATTTTCAATTAATTGAAGATAACCCTAATTTAATATTACAGGGAAATTATAAAGGCTTAAGTATTATAGAAAAGCAGAACAATACTTGGAAATACAGAAATAAACTTGAAGGATTCGATATCTCTAGTAGATTTTTTAAAAAAGTAAATAATGTAATTATTGTAAATCATGAGTTTAAAGGACTTTACAGTTTAAAAGTAGACGAACAATTAACAGAAATAAAACAAGTAGAGTTTGTTGAAAATATTAAAAACGCTTATGGTTCAAGTCTTTTTGAATTTTCCAACAACCTCTATTATTCAAATTTAGAAGGTGTATATAAATTTCTTTCATTCAATAAATTTGAGAAAGATTCAATTTTCTCATCATTTTTTAAAGACTATTCTTCATTAACAACAATGTTTGAAATAAATGAGGAAAGTGATAAACTTTGGAGATATGCAGACGATAATTTGCTAATAATATCACCAAGTAGTGTAAGTGTACTTCCTCAATTAGATAGCATTCCTATTTCAAAAAATATACGAAATGCTGTTGCGGGATTTGAAAATGTATCCAAAATTAGCAAGAACGAATACTTAATGGGTAATTCTAATAGCTATATCGTTTTTAATACCTTAAAAGAGGATTTAAAAACAGATTTTGAAATACAAATTAATGCAATTCAAGCCCATAAAATAGACCAGCCCAAAACATACTTAAAGCTAAGTGAGAATATAAACTTAAATAATAAACACAATAATATAGAGTTTAGCTATAGCCTTCCAAATTACAACAAATTAAAGCCTAACGAATACCAATATCAACTTTTAGGATTGTCTGATAAATGGTCCAATTGGGAAGAAAAACCTATTCATTTTTTTGAAAATCTACCTAATGGAAATTATACATTTAATGTAAGAGGAAAAATAGGAGACCAAATAACAACAAATATTGCAACTTATAGTTTTACAATCGATAAACCTTGGTTTCTATCTAATATTGCAATAGCACTTTATGTAATTGGTTTAATCGTTATGCTTTTAATCTTTCACAGCATTTATAATAGTTATTATAAGAAACAGAAAAAAGAACTAATAGTTAAAGCACAAAAAGAATTAAAACATAAAGAACTGAAGAATAAACAAGAATTAACGAGCTTAAAGAATGAAAAGTTAAAACAAGATTTCGAGAATAAAAGTAGAGAGCTTGCAATATCTACTATGAGTTTAATTAAAAAGAATGAGTTTTTAAATAATATTAAAAAGGAGCTTGTAAAAATTGATAACGAAAATACTTTAAAGCATATTGTAAGAACTATTGATAATAACCTAAACAATACAGATGATTGGAAACTGTTTGAAGAAGCATTTAATAATGCAGACAAAGATTTTTTAAATAAAATTAAGGATATACATCCAAAGCTAACACCAAACGATTTAAAGCTCTGTGCTTATTTAAGATTGAATTTAAGTTCTAAAGAAATAGCACCTTTGTTAAATATATCGCATAGAAGCGTAGAGGTGAAACGTTATCGATTAAGAAAAAAAATGAATTTACCTCACGAATCTAGCTTAACAAAATATATTTTAGAACTATAATACCTTAACAAGCATTAATTTTGCCTATACATTACCACAACATTAAGGTTTTGTAAATTATTTTAACACTAAATCTTCTTAAATTTTTTTTTAATTTTTGTATTATTATTGGGTATTTCGCAGTTATTCCAACTTTTTTTTGTGTTGTATGTTTTTTGTAGTGGTTTTTTTGTGTAATCATTAAAACAATGTGTTAAATTTACGTTAACTAATTTTAATCATTAAAAAACTCATATCAATTAACCATTAAAACCATTTGATTAATCAGTATGAGTTTTATTTATAAATCAATTAATTAAATAATAACTGATGAAACCAAAATTTTTATTTATCACGTTGTTTTTAATATCATCATTTGTCTTTAGCCAATCGGTTAATGTTAAAGGTGTTGTTACAGACGAAACAGACATGCCTTTACCAGGAGTAAATGTTATTGTTAAGAACACGACAAAGGGAACATCAACAGACTTCGACGGTAATTATATCTTAGACGATGTTTCAATTAATTCAATTCTAGTGTTTTCTTATGTTGGATATCAAACACAAGAAATTACAGTTACAAGTACAAGTGAAACCATTAATGTGGTGCTTCTTGAAGATGCAGCCCAATTAGATGAGGTAGTTGTAATTGGTTATGGAACACAACGTAAAAAAGAAGTTACAGGTGCTGTATCTGTTGTGGATTCTAAAGCAATCGAAAAACTTAATCCGCAGAGGGTAGAACAAGCACTTCAAGGTCAAATTGCTGGTGTTAATATTACATCTGCTTCTGGATCACCTGGTAGTGGAGCTAATATTAGAATTCGTGGTATATCAACAAATGGCGATAACAGACCATTAATCTTAGTTGATGGAAACGTTATTGAAGACCTTTCGGTTTTAAACCCTAGTGATATTAAAAGTGTTAACGTACTAAAAGATGCAACTGCAGGTATTTATGGAGTTCGTGCAGCAAATGGTGTAATTTTAATTACAACCAAAACAGGTAGAAAAGAATCCGAATTAAAATTCCAGGTTGATACATATACAGGAATTCAATCTACGAGTAAAAAAATAGATTTACTTAATGCTAGAGATTATGCAATTTATGTAAATGATGCTGCAGACGAAACTATTTATTATGTATATCCTAATAGTGGAACAGATTGGCAAGAAGAGGTTTTTAGAGATGCACCAATGTCAAATATAAACATTAGCGCGAATGGTGGTACTGAAAAAGCTGCATATTCTGCAGGTATTTCTTATCTAACACAAGATGGTATTGTTGGAGGAGATAAATCTAATTTTAGTAGATTAACAGGACGATTAAACCTTCAATACGATATTCTTGAAAATTTAAAATTAACAGCAACTGGATTATATACAAATTCAGAAAAAAACAATTTACCAGAAGGTGGTATAGGAGCTGTACTTTATAACGCGGTTAATGTCAATCCAGATTTACCTGTAAGAGATTTGGATGGAAATTATTCAACTGTGGATGCTGTAACACAAATTGAAATTATTAACCCATTAGC
>JABDPN010000244.1 GCA_013042715.1 Flavobacteriaceae bacterium
CCTAATAGCACTGTAAAAAAAGGAGCAGTATCAACTGCAGTTGTTGTAGGTACTGTTAAAGAAGTAAGAAGACCAGACGGATCTTACATTAGATTTGATGATAATGCATGCGTGTTATTAGATCCTAATGGAGAAATGAAAGGAACTCGTGTTTTTGGACCAGTAGGTAGAGAACTTCGTGACAAACAATACATGAAAATTGTATCATTAGCACCAGAAGTGCTTTAAAATGTTAAGATTTAAGATGGGAAAGCTTAAAATAAAATCAGGAGATACAGTAAGAGTTATCGCTGGAGATCATAAAGGATCTGAAGGGAAAATTCTTAAAGTATTAAAAGATAAGAACAAAGCGATTGTAGAAGGTGTAAATATGATTAAAAAACATATGAAACCTAGCGCACAAAATCCTCAAGGAGGAATCGTTGAAAAAGAAGCTTCAATTCATATGTCTAATCTATCGTTGTTAACTTCAAAAGGAGATACAACTCGAGTAGGTATTAGAATGGAAGGAGATAAGAAAGTGAGATTTGCTAAAAAATCTAACGAAGTAATTTAGTAGCTATGACTTATATTCCAAGATTAAAACAAGAGTACAAAGACAAAGTAGTGTCTGCTCTTACAGAAGAATTCGGTTATAAAAATGTAATGCAGGTGCCAAAGCTTGAAAAGATAGTTATATCTAGAGGTGTTGGTGATGCAGTTGCAGATAAAAAACTAATTGACTATGCTATTGACGAAATGACAAAAATTTCTGGTCAACTAGCCGTATCAACAATATCTAAAAAAGACGTTGCATCATTTAAATTACGTAAAGGTATGCCAATTGGTGCAAAAGTAACTTTACGTGGAGAACGAATGTATGAGTTTTTAGATCGATTAGTAACTGCTGCTTTACCTCGAGTAAGAGACTTTAGTGGAATAAAAGCCACTGGTTTCGATGGAAGAGGGAATTACAATCTAGGTGTTACTGAACAAATTATATTTCCAGAAATAAACATTGATAAAGTAAACAAAATCAATGGTATGGATATAACATTTGTTACATCAGCACAAACAGATAAAGAAGCTAAATCATTATTAACAGAACTAGGATTACCTTTTAAAAAGAACTAAGTTATGGCTAAAGAATCAATGAAAGCTCGTGAAGTAAAGAGAGCTAAAACAGTAGCTAAATATGCTGAAAAACGTAAAGCTTTAAAAGAAGCTGGAGATTACGAAGCATTACAGAAACTACCTAAAAACGCTTCTCCTGTTCGAATGCATAACAGATGTAAATTAACAGGTAGACCAAAGGGGTATATGCGTGACTTTGGTATTTCTCGTGTAACATTCAGAGAAATGGCAAACAAAGGCTTAATCCCTGGAGTTAAAAAAGCAAGTTGGTAAAATTATAAATTGGTTAAAGGTTTAGCAATGGCTAAAAACCATAACCGCAAATAAATTAATTATGTATACAGATCCAGTAGCGGATTATTTAACAAGAATTAGAAATGCAATGAGTGCAGGCCACCGCGTGGTTGAGATACCAGCATCTAATTTAAAAAAGGAAATTACTAGAATATTATTCGAACAAGGATATATTTTAAGTTACAAATTTGATGATTCTACTGTACAAGGCATTATTAAAATTGCTCTTAAGTACACAAAGGACACAAAAGAACCTGTAATTAAAAAATTACAGAAAATAAGTAAACCAGGTTTACGTAAATATGCGAGTTCTAAAGAATTACCACGTATCCTTAACGGTCTTGGTATTGCAATTGTTTCTACTTCTCATGGAGTAATGACAGGAAAGCAAGCGCAAAGAGAAAACGTAGGTGGTGAAGTTTTATGTTACGTATACTAATTTAAAGCCCAAAAGAAATGTCAAGAATAGGAAACAATCCAATAGCCATTCCAGAAGGCGTAACTGTTGACGTTAGAGAAAACGTAGTGACAGTTAAAGGTAAATTAGGAGAATTAACTCAACCGTTTGATACAATAGATATCAAAGTTGAAGATGGAAATATTAAAGTTACTCGTTCATCAGACTCAAAAGATCAAAAGGCGAAGCATGGTTTATATAGATCGCTTATGCACAACATGATAGAAGGTGTATCCAAAGGATGGACTAAAGAGTTAGAACTTGTAGGTGTAGGTTATAGAGCATCAAATCAAGGTCAAAAATTAGATTTAGCTTTAGGATTTTCACATAATATTGTATTAAATATTGCACCAGAAGTTAAAGTAGAAACAATCTCTGAAAAAGGTAAAAATCCAATCGTAAAACTAACATCTCACGACAAACAACTTGTTGGTCAAGTAGCTGCTAAAATACGTGGATTTAGAAAGCCAGAACCTTACAAAGGAAAAGGTGTTAAGTTCGTAGGAGAAGAAATAAGAAGAAAAGCAGGTAAAACAGCTTAATATTTAAGTTATGGCATTAACAAAGACACAAAGAAGAGAAAGAATTAAAAACAGAATTCGCAAGATTGTATCTGGTACAGCGTCACAACCAAGGTTGTCTGTTTTTAGAAGTAATAAAGAAATTTATGCTCAAATTGTAGATGATGTTACAGGTAAAACACTATGTGCAGCATCTTCTAGAGATAAAAGTGTAAGTTCTGAAAAAGGAACAAAAATTGAAGTTGCTGCTTTAGTTGGTAAGGCTTTAGCTGAAAAAGCTACAAAAGCTGGAATTGAAAAAGTAGCTTTCGATAGAGGAGGTTATTTATACCACGGAAGAGTAAAATCATTAGCAGAAGGAGCAAGAGAAGGAGGACTTAAATTCTAAGAAAATTATGTATCAAAAATACAAAAGCGCAGAGTTAGTAAAACCAAGTGGATTAGATCTTAAAGATCGTTTAGTTGGTGTACAAAGAGTAACAAAAGTAACTAAAGGTGGTAGAGCATTTGGTTTTTCAGCAATAGTAGTTGTTGGCGATGAAACTGGTGTTGTAGGACATGGTTTAGGTAAATCTAAAGATGTAGCTAGTGCAATTGCAAAAGCTGTGGAAGATGCTAAGAAAAACTTAGTTCGTATACCATTAGTTAAAGGAACTTTACCACACGCACAAAAAGGTAAATATGGCGGAGCACGTGTAAATATTATACCTGCAGCACCTGGTACTGGAGTTATTGCTGGTGGAGCTGTTAGAACAGTTTTAGAAGCAGTTGGTGTTCATGATGTATTATCAAAATCTCAAGGGTCTTCAAACCCACACAATGTTGTAAAGGCAACTTTTGATGCTTTATTACAATTGAGAGATGCTAATAAAATAGCTCAAGATAGAGGTATAACAGTAGAAAAAGTTTTTAACGGTTAATTAAGGATATAATGGCTAAGATTAAAATTACAAAAAGAAAAAGCGCGATTAATCGTACTAAAAGTCAAAAGCTTACATTAAAAGCTCTTGGTTTAAAAAAGATTGGTCAGACTGTAGAGCACGATGCCACACCAAATATCCTTGGTATGGTTAGAAAAGTTAATCATTTAGTTTCTGTTGAAGAAGCATAAAACAAAACTGAAAAATGGATTTAAGTAATTTAAAACCTGCAAAAGGTTCTGTTAATAACAATAGTAAAAGATTAGGTCGTGGACAAGGTTCGGGAAAAGGTGGAACTGCCACAAGAGGACATAAGGGGGCAAAATCGAGATCTGGATACTCAAGAAAAATTGGATTTGAAGGTGGACAAATGCCTCTTCAAAGACGTGTACCTAAATTTGGTTTTACTAATATTAACCGAAAAGAATATCAAGGTATTAATCTAGATATACTGCAACAGTTAGTAGACGATAAAAAAATTAAAGGTTCTGTAGATTTAGAAACTTTAATTGATTTACGTTTAGCTGGAAAAAACGATCTAATTAAGATTTTAGGTAGAGGTGAATTAAAAGCTAAGTTAACTGTAACTGCACATAAATTTACTGCAACTGCAAAAGCTGCTATTGAAGCTGCTGGTGGAGAAGCTGTAATGTTATAAGAACATATTAGACAATGAAAATTATAGAGACTTTAAAAAATGTTTGGAAAATTACAGAACTAAAAGATAGAATAATTCTAACTTTAGGATTACTTTTAGTTTATCGATTTGGAGCACAAGTTGTTCTTCCAGGTATTGATGCAAGTAAATTAGGAGTTTTAGGAGATAATACAGATTCTGGACTATTAGGTTTACTTAACGCATTTACTGGTGGAGCATTTGCAAATGCTTCAGTTTTCGCATTGGGTATCATGCCTTACATTTCTGCATCTATTGTTGTTCAATTAATGGGAATTGCCATTCCGTATTTACAAAAACTTCAAAAAGAAGGTGAAAGCGGAAGACGAAAAATTAACCAGATTACACGTTGGCTAACGATAGCAATCTGTTTAATTCAAGCTCCAGGATACTTAGTAAGTTTACCAACATTAGGTATTCCTCAAGAAGCCTTTTTATTAGGTCAAGGAGGATTATTCTATTTCTCTTCAATAATTATTTTAGTAACTGGTTGTATTTTTGCAATGTGGTTAGGTGAAAAAATTACAGATAAGGGAATTGGAAATGGTATTTCATTATTAATTATGGTAGGTATTATTGCTACTATGCCTCAATCTTTTATACAAGAATATGTTTCTCGTGTAACTGAATCTAATGGAGGTCTAATAATGATTTTAATAGAGTTAGTACTTTGGTTTGTAATTATCCTAGGATCTGTAATGCTTGTTATGGCAGTTAGAAAAATAGCTGTACAATATGCAAGAAGAACAGCATCTGGTGGTTACGAGAAAAATGTATTTGGATCAAGACAATATATTCCTTTAAAGTTAAACGCTTCTGGTGTAATGCCAATTATCTTTGCACAAGCAATTATGTTTGTACCAGGATTAATTGGAGGAATGGATTTTATGAAAGACACTGGAGTTGGACAATGGTTGCAAGCACAGTTTTCTGATATATTTGGTTTATGGTACAATATTGTTTTTGCATTTTTAATTATTGTATTTACATACTTCTATACTGCAATTACAGTACCAACAAATAAAATGGCAGACGATCTAAAACGTAGTGGAGGTTTTATTCCAGGCATTCGTCCAGGAACTGAAACATCAGAATATCTCGACAAAATCATGTCTCAAATAACACTACCAGGTTCAATCTTTTTAGCATTAATTGCAGTTTTCCCTGCTTTTATAGTTAAACTAATGAATGTACAACAAGGTTGGGCACTGTTTTTTGGAGGAACATCATTGTTAATTATGGTAGGTGTTGCAATAGATACCATGCAACAAGTAAATTCTTACTTGTTAAACAAACACTATGATGGCTTGATGAAAACAGGTAAAAATAGAAAAGCGTCAGTTTAATATTTAATACTATGGCAAAACAAGCAGCAATAGAACAAGACGGAACAATTATAGAAGCATTATCTAATGCTATGTTTCGTGTAGAACTAGAAAATGGTCACATTGTGACCGCTCATATATCTGGTAAAATGCGTATGCATTATATAAAGCTTTTGCCAGGAGATAAAGTGAAATTAGAAATGAGTCCTTATGATTTATCTAAGGCTCGTATAACTTATAGATACTAATATACGATGAAAGTTAGAGCATCATTAAAAAAACGTAGCGCAGATTGTAAGATTGTGCGTAGAAAAGGAAGACTTTACGTAATTAACAAAAAGAATCCTAGATTCAAACAAAGACAAGGATAATTATGGCAAGAATTGCAGGTGTAGACATACCAAACCAAAAAAGAGGAGTTATCTCTTTAACTTATATCTACGGAGTAGGTAGAAGTAGAGCAAAACAAATTTTAGCAACAGCTAAAGTAGACGAAAGCAAAAAAGTGTCTGATTGGACTGACGACGAGATAAGTGAAATTCGTAGTGCAGTTGGAAATTACACTATAGAAGGTGAATTACGTTCTGAAACACAACTAAACATTAAACGATTAATGGATATCGGTTGTTACAGAGGAGTTCGTCACAGAGCTGGACTTCCTTTAAGAGGTCAACGTACTAAAAACAACTCTAGAACTAGAAAAGGTAAAAGAAAAACAGTTGCTAACAAAAAAATGGCGACTAAATAACAGACATTAGTCATTAGTAATTAGACGTTAGATGAATCTGTCTGAAATAGAAATGTTTAGGATTCTAACAACTAAAAGCTAACAACTAGAAACTAAAAAATATGGCAAAGTCAAGTAGTAAAAAACGTAAAGTAATAGTAGAATCTGTTGGACAAGCACACATTACAGCTTCTTTTAACAATATTATTGTATCTCTTACCAACAAAAAAGGCGATGTAATTTCATGGTCTTCAGCTGGTAAAATGGGATTTAGAGGATCTAAGAAAAACACACCTTATACAGCTCAATTAGCAGCCGAAGATGCTGTTTCTGTAGCAAAGGAAGCAGGATTAAAAAAAGTGAAAGTTTATGTAAAAGGTCCTGGTAATGGTAGAGAATCTGCTATTAGATCAATTCATAATGGAGGAATAGAAGTTACTGAAATTATCGATGTAACGCCATTACCACACAATGGTTGTAGACCTCCAAAACGTAGAAGAGTTTAATATAAAAATAGTATAATCGAGAGATTAACGATTATCGAAGGATAAGCTTAAGACCTTAATTCATAATCACTCTCAAAACAAAATTAAAAATGGCAAGATATACTGGTCCTAAAACAAAAATCGCACGTAAGTTTGGTGAAGCTATTTTTGGAGAAGATAAATCTTTTGAAAAAAGAAATTATCCTCCAGGGCAGCACGGAAATAACAGAAGACGTGGTAAAAAATCGGAATATGCTATCCAATTAATGGAGAAGCAAAAAGCAAAATACACTTATGGTATTTTAGAGCGTCAATTTAGAAACATGTTTAAAAAAGCAACTGCTGCACAAGGTATTACTGGTGAAGTATTGTTACAATTGTGTGAATCTAGATTAGATAATGTTGCTTTCAGAATGGGTCTTTCTCGTTCAAGAAGGGGAGCAAGACAATTAGTTTCTCACAGACACATAACTGTAAATGGTGAAATTGTTAACATACCTTCTTACCAACTTAAAGCAGGAGATGTTGTAGCAGTGAGAGAGAAATCTAAATCACTAGAAGCTATTGAAAATTCTTTAGCAAATTCTAGTCAAGTTTATGAGTGGATTACATGGAATAACGAAACCATGCAAGGAACTTATGTTTCTGTTCCTGCAAGAATTCAAATTCCTGAAAACATCAATGAGCAATTCATAGTCGAATTATATTCTAAATAATTAATTAATCATATTGGTATTTGGCCAAAGGATTTATTAGTATTTCTTCAAACTTATAGATCGCGCAACCAAATAACAATTAAAACGAAGAACAAAATGGCAATATTAAATTTTCAGAAGCCCGACAAAGTAATCATGATCGATTCTACCGATTTTGAAGGTAAATTCGAGTTTAGACCTTTAGAACCTGGTTATGGGTTAACTGTAGGAAATGCTTTAAGAAGAGTATTATTATCTTCATTAGAAGGATTTGCTATTACATCAGTTAGAATTGAAGGCGTAGAGCATGAATTCTCTACTATCTCTGGAGTTGTTGAAGATGTTACAGAAATCATTCTTAACTTAAAACAAATTCGTTTTAAGCGTCAGATAGACGAAATTGATAACGAGTCTGTTACAATTTCAATTTCTGGACAAGAACAAATAACAGCTGGAGATTTTCAAAGATTTATTTCAGGATTCCAAGTATTAAATTCAGATTTAGTTATCTGTAACCTGGATCCTAAAGTAAACATCAACATGGAAATTACTATTGAAAAAGGTAGAGGTTACGTTCCTGCGGAAGAAAATAAAAAGACTACTGCACCAATTGGAACAATTTTTACTGATTCAATATATACTCCAATTAAAAATGTAAAGTATAGTGTTGAGAACTATCGTGTAGAACAAAAAACAGATTATGAAAAATTAGTTTTCGAAATCATTACAGACGGTTCAATAAATCCACAAGATGCTTTAACAGAAGCAGCAAAAATATTAATCCATCACTTTATGTTATTCTCAGATGAGAGAATCACACTTGAAGCAGATGAGATTGCACAAACCGAAACTTATGATGAAGAATCACTTCACATGAGACAGTTACTTAAAACTAAGTTAATAGACATGGACTTATCTGTACGTGCACTAAACTGTTTGAAAGCTGCAGAAGTAGATACTTTAGGAGACTTAGTATCATTTAACAAAAATGACTTAATGAAGTTCCGTAACTTTGGTAAGAAATCTTTAACAGAGTTAGAAGAGCTTGTAAATGTTAAAGGTCTTAGTTTTGGTATGGACTTAAGCAAATATAAATTAGATAAAGAGTAACACATCATATTTTGCTCCTCTATTAAGGGTCGTAGCAAGATGATGGTTAATAACAAAAGACATGAGACACGGAAAAAAAGTAAACCATTTAGGTAGAAAAACCGCTCACAGAAAAGCAATGTTAGCAAATATGGCATGTTCTTTAATTGAACATAAGCGTATTAATACAACAGTTGCAAAAGCAAAAGCCTTAAAACAATTTGTAGAGCCTCTAATTACTAAATCTAAAGAAGATACAACACACAACAGACGTGTTGTATATAGTAGATTAAGACAAAAAGCTGCTGTAGCAGAATTGTTTAGAGATGTAGCTGCAAAAATAGGAGATCGTCCAGGAGGCTATACAAGAATTATTAAACTTGGAAATCGTTTAGGTGATAATGCTGATATGGCAATGATAGAGCTTGTAGATTATAACGAAATTTACAGAGCTGGCGAGAAGAAGAAAAAATCTACTCGTAGAAGTCGAAGAGGAAAGAGTAAAGCGGTAACACCACCTCCAGTGGATACTAAAGCTTCAAATGAGGAAGAATAAAATAAATAATAAATAAGCAAACTAAAAATAGTTTGCTTATTTTTTTAAATTAAAAAAAATGAAATTTAAATTAATAATTTTTTTCCTTTTTACAAACATTGTATTTTCTCAATCTAATAGTGATTCAAGTAGATTAGTTAATAATTTTTCAGCTTTAGCTCCAAACCTATCTGGAGCTTGGGTTAAGGCACCAGTTACATTAACAAAAGGTTCCGAATATCTTTATGATAATTGGTCAACTAACGGAATAATTACAACATATGATGATAAAACAATATCTTTAAAAGGCTTAAATTATGACACGAGGATAAATCATTTTGTTGCTAAAATTAAAAATGATTCTATATATATATTTGATAATAAAAATATTAAAGAAGTATTATTAAATAAAGTGAAGTTTAAAAAATATATACACCCTAAATATAACATGAACACTTACTTCCAAGTATTAGCAATTGGTAAAGATATGGAAATACTAAAAAGAAGTGTAAAAAAACTAAAATCAGGAGTATTAAACCCTTTAACTCAAAAGAGTACACCTAATACATATATAAATAAATCTACTTATTATTTGTTTAGCAATGGAGAAATGAAAGAAATAAAGTTAAAAAAGAAACATTTTGTTAGGTTATTTGGAGATTATTCTAAACCTATTAGTACTTTTATTTCAGAAAATAAATTATCTGTAAATAAAGAAAAAAATTTACAAGTTATCTTAAACTTTTATAACACATTGTAATGTTAATAAATATTGAAAAATATAAAGGATAAACTATAACTGTTTATCCTTTTTTTATTCAATTTTGTAAAACTTTTTTTATGAAATATACAAATCGAAGAAAAGCTATTATTTTATTAGCAGATGGTACAATTTTTCATGGTAATGCGGTTGGAAAAGAAGGAAGTGCATTTGGTGAAGTATGTTTTAATACTGGAATGACAGGATACCAAGAGGTGTTTACTGATCCTTCTTATTATGGACAGTTAATGGTTACTACCAATGCTCATATTGGAAATTATGGTATAAATGAGGATGAAAACGAATCAGATTCTGTTAAAATTTCTGGATTAATTTGCAAGAACTTTAGTTATAATTACTCTAGAGACGCTGCAACAGATTCTTTAGAATCATTTTTTGAAAAACATAATCTTTTTGCTATTTCAAATGTAGATACTCGTGCACTTGTAAGCTACATTAGAGAAAATGGGGCTATGAATGCTGTAATCTCTACAGAAGTTGATAATATTGAAGGACTTAAAAACCAATTGGTCGAAACACCAAAAATGGAAGGTCTAGAACTTGCTTCTCAAGTTTCTACAAAAGAACCATATTATTTTGGAGACCAAAACGCTACATATAAAATTGCAGCATTAGATATTGGAATTAAGAAAAACATACTTCGTAATCTAGCTAAACGCGATGCATATATAAAAGTTTTTCCGTATAATGCTTCTTTTAAAGACTTAAAAGATTGGAATCCAGATGGATACTTCTTATCAAATGGTCCTGGAGATCCAGAACCTTTGCATGAAGCCCAACAAGTTGCAAAGGAAATTATAAAAAGAGATCTGCCCTTATTTGGAATTTGTTTAGGACATCAAGTTATAGCTATAGCAAATGGTGTTTCTACTTATAAAATGCATAATGGACACAGAGGCATAAACCATCCTGTAAAGAATTTGAAAACTGGAAAAGGAGAAATAACATCTCAAAATCATGGTTTTGCTGTAAATAGAGAAGAGTCAGAAAAACATCCAGATTTGGAGATTACACATGTACATTTAAATGACCATACTGTTGCTGGATTAGAAATAAAAGACAAAAACTGTTTTTCTGTTCAATATCATCCAGAGGCTAGCCCTGGGCCACACGATTCTAGTTATTTATTCGATCAGTTTATAGAAAATATAAAGAAAAGTAAATTATAATTTTTTAAAAGACTGTTACAATAAGTGTTGATAAAAAACTAAATCGTTATCGTAAATTTATAATGGAAACATGATGATTATCACCTTTTTAGGTGAACTATTTCGTAAATTTGTTTCATAAAATATAATAACAAAAAAACACAAATAAAATGAGTTTAATAATTGATATTCATGCAAGACAAATTCTGGATTCAAGAGGAAATCCTACTGTAGAAGTAGATGTAACTACAGAAAGTGGAATAATTGGAAGAGCTGCAGTACCTTCAGGTGCATCAACAGGAGAACACGAAGCTGTAGAGCTTAGAGATGGTGGAAACACATACATGGGAAAAGGAGTTTTAAAAGCTGTAGAAAATGTAAATACAATTATTGCTCAGGAATTAATTGGAGCATCTGTTTTCGAACAAAATCTAATCGATCAAACTATGATTGAATTAGACGGAACTCCAAACAAATCTAAATTAGGTGCTAATGCTATATTAGGTGTATCGCTTGCAGTGGCTAAAGCAGCAGCTAACGAGTTAAACATGCCTTTATACCGTTATGTTGGTGGTGTTAGTGCAAACACACTTCCTGTTCCAATGATGAATATCATTAATGGTGGATCCCATAGTGATGCACCAATTGCATTTCAGGAATTTATGATTATGCCTGTAAAAGCAAAAAACTTTACACATGCAATGCAAATGGGAACTGAAATTTTCCATCACCTTAAAAAAGTTTTACACGATAGAAATCTTAGTACTGCAGTTGGTGACGAAGGTGGTTTTGCTCCAACTTTAGATGGTACTGAAGATGCTATTGAAACAATAGGTAAAGCTGTTGAAAACGCAGGTTACAAATTTGGTGACGAAATAAAAATCGCTTTAGATTGTGCTTCTGCAGAATTCTTTGAAAATGGAAAATACGATTATACAATTTTCGAAGGCGAAAAAGGTATGGTTAGAACATCTAAAGAACAAGCTGAATATTTAGCAGAATTGGCTGCTAAATATCCTATTATTTCTATTGAGGATGGAATGGATGAAAATGACTGGGATGGCACAAAATATCTTACAGAATTAATTGGAGATAAAGTGCAGTTAGTTGGTGATGATTTATTTGTAACTAACGTTTCTAGATTAGAAAGAGGCATTGAGAATGGAATTGCAAATTCAATCTTAATTAAAGTGAATCAAATAGGTTCTTTAACTGAAACAATAGCTGCTGTAAATATGGCTAAAAATGCTGGATATACATCTGTAATGTCACATCGTTCTGGTGAAACAGAAGATAATACAATTGCAGATTTAGCAGTTGCGTTAAACTGCGGTCAAATTAAAACAGGATCTGCTTCAAGAAGTGATAGAATGGCTAAATACAACCAACTATTACGCATAGAAGAAGAATTAGGAGATGTGGCTTATTTTCCTCAAGAAAAGGCATTTAAAATTAACAACTAAATATCCTTAAAAATAGATTAAAAGTGCTTTATTTTATAAAGCACTTTTTTTATATAACTATTTACCAATTATGGTAACAATTATAACAAAATATTTGAAGCTAATTTTGTAATTTAGCATTCATTCAATAATAACTAATAAATTCAATAGAAATGTCAGATAAAGCCACGTTAGAAGTTAATGGTAAAAAGTATGATTTCCCAATATTAAGAGGAACAGAAAAAGAGGTTGCAATAGACATAAGTAGCTTGCGAGCTGATACAGAAGGACTAATTACACTTGATTCTGGATATAAAAACACTGGTTCATGTGAAAGTGCAATAACCTTTTTAGATGGAGAAAAAGGAATACTTAGATATCGTGGTTATTCTATAGAAGAACTAGCTGAAAAGGCAAAGTTTCTTGAAGTTGCATATTTATTAATATTTGGAGACTTACCTAATCAAGAACAATTTGATAGATTCCATGATGATATTATGGAAAATGCAATTGTAGACGATGATGTAAAGAAGATATTAGATGCTTTCCCAAAAACTGCACATCCAATGGGAGTTTTATCTTCTTTAACAAGTGCTCTAACTGCCTTTAATCCATCTTCTGTAAATGTAGATTCTGAAGAAGATATGTACAAATCCATTGTACGTATTATAGCTAAACTTCCAGTATTGGTTGCTTGGACCATGCGTAAAAAACAGGGTTATCCTCTTGAATATGGCTCTAAGAAATCGGGTTATGTAGAGAATACTATTAAGATGATGTTCAGAAAACCAAATGAAGATTATGAAAAAAATCAGGTTTTGATAGATGCTTTAAATAAATTATTAATTCTTCATGCAGACCATGAACAAAACTGTTCGACTTCAACAGTAAGAATAGTTGGGTCATCTCATGCAGGACTATTTGCTTCATTATCTGCTGGAATATCAGCACTTTGGGGTCCTCTTCATGGTGGAGCTAACCAAGCAGTAATAGAAATGTTAGAAGCTATACAAGAAGATGGAGGAGATACTAAAAAATACATGGCTAAGGCTAAGGATAAAAATGACCCTTTCCGTTTAATGGGTTTTGGGCATAGAGTTTACAAAAATTTTGATCCTAGAGCTCGAATTATTAAAAAAGCAGCAGATGAAGTATTAGCAGATCTTGGTATTGAAGATCCAATTCTTGATATAGCCAAAGGTTTAGAAGAAGAAGCATTAAAGGATGAATACTTTGTAAAACGTAAACTTTATCCTAATGTCGATTTCTATTCAGGTATTATTTACAGAGCAATGGGACTTCCTACTGATATGTTTACAGTTATGTTTACAATGGGAAGATTACCAGGATGGATTGCTCAATGGAGAGAAATGCGATTGAAAAAAGAGCCAATTGGTAGACCAAGACAATTGTATATTGGTGAAACACTAAGAGCATACCAACACATTAACAAAAGGTAAATACTTTTTAAAACAATTTATAAGCTTCATTATGTTTAATGAAGCTTTTTTTTATTTTTGAGTTATGCTAAAACTAAATATCAAAAACGAAACATCTAGATTACGTGCTGTTGTTTTAGGAACTGCGAAGAGTAGTGGACCAATACCAACTGCAGAAGAAGCTTACGATCCAAAAAGTCTTGAACATATCTTAGCGGGAACCTATCCAAAGGAAAAAGACATGATTAATGAAATGGATGCGGTTTATCAAGTGTTTAATAAATATGATATTAAGGTTTTTCGTCCTGAAGTAATAGAAAATGTTAATCAGATATTCGCTCGAGATATTGCTTTAGTAATTGATGATAAAATAATTGACTGTAATATTTTACCAGACAGACAAAATGAAATTGAAGCTATTCGTTATGTGATAGATCAAATAGACCGAAGAAATATTATAACCTTACCTCATGATGCTCATATAGAAGGAGGTGATGTCATACCACATAATGACTATATTTTTGTAGGAACCTATACACGACCAGATTATAAAGATTTTATTACCGCAAGAACTAACAGTTTAGCTGTAAAGTTATTAAAGGAGCATTTTCCTCATAAAACAGTTAAGTCTTTTGAGTTACGCAAGAGTAACACAGACCCAAGAAATAATGCTTTACATCTTGATTGTTGTTTTCAACCAGTTGGAAATGGGAAAGCCATTTTGCATAAAAACGGATTTCTAATTGAAGAAGAATATGACTGGCTTGTAAATTATTTTGGAAAAGAAAACGTGTTTGAAATCACAAAAGATGAAATGAATAATATGAAGAGTAATATTTTCTCAATAGCTCCAGATGTAGTAATTTCTGAAATAAATTTTAACAGGCTAAACAAATGGTTTGAACAACAAGGAATCACTGTTGAAAAAGTACCTTATGCAGAAATAGGTAAGCAAGGTGGATTACTACGATGTTCTACTATGCCATTAATTAGAGATTAATGCAATACAACCTTTTTAGAAACTGAGTAATTAGAATTTTTAAGTAAAGCAATATATACTCCTTTGTTTAGATGCCTTAAATCAAAATTTTGAGTATTTGTTTCCATTTGAGAGTTAAAAACTTCTTTACCTAACACATTAACTATTGATAATTCAAAATCCTCATTAATTGTTTTTGAAATAGTAATGGTTCCGTTTGAAGGATTGTTATAAATATTCAATGGAACATTATCAAATGAGTTTGTATTTAATGTTTCAAATGCTACAGAAAAATATAAAACAGCACCTAAAGATCCTTTAGTGACTTCTGTTAAGTATGGAACATCCATATTTGCCAAAACATCTGTAGGAGAATGATAATGAGGTGTTACATTTTTTTCGTATAATCCTGTTATAATC
>JABDPN010000246.1 GCA_013042715.1 Flavobacteriaceae bacterium
TTCTTAAATTTATAAAACATTTAACTAACAATATGAACAAAATACTAGTACCAACCGATTTTTCTGAGCAAGCAGATAATGCATTACGTGTTGCGGCTCAGTTAGCAAAAAAATATGACGCTGAAATTTATTTACTTCATTTATTAGAGCTTCCTTTACATCAAATAGATGCTATGAACTCTCATAGTGATTTGCCAGAAGCAGTGTTTTTTATGAAACTAGCTAACAAAAGGTTTAAAGAAGTTTTAAGCAAAGACTACCTAGAAGGTATTAAAGTGCATGAAACTATAGAGTTTCATCAAGCTTTTGAAGGTATTATGGAAACTTGTAAAAACAAAAATATTGACTTAATTGTAATGGGTTCTCATGGTGCAAGTGGTTTAAAGGAAATGTTTATTGGTTCTAACACTGAAAAAGTAGTTAGATCTTCTGAAATACCAGTTCTCGTTATAAAAAACAAACATGATGAATTTGATGTAAACGATTTTGTATTTGCTTCAGATTTCAAAAAAGACAACAAGAAAACATACGCACAAGCAGTAAACCTAGCAAAAGCATTTAAAGCAAAGCTGCATTTGGTTCTCGTTAATACAGCAAATAATTTTATTACAACTAGTAAAGCCAATAAACGTATTGCAGAATTTATTAGTGATTCGAAATATAAAAACTATACAACTACAATTTACAATGAAGAATCTGTAGAAAAAGGTATTTTAGAATTTTCGAAAAAAATAAATGCGGACCTAATCGGAATTAGCACTCATGGAAGACAAGGTATTGCTCATTTTTTTAATGGAAGTATCAGTGAAGATCTTGTAAACCATGCTAATAGACCTGTTGTTACTTTTAAAATAAAATAACTTTAATTTAATAAAATTAAAAAACTCCAACAGTAATGTTGGAGTTTTTTGTTGGCCTACTAGGGCTCGAACCTAGACTCTTCTGGACCAAAACCAGACGTGTTGCCAGTTACACCATAGGCCAATACTTATTTTGAGCATGCAAATTTAGAACAAACTTTTATTTGCGCAAACATTTTATCAAGAAAATAAAATTAAACCCTTAACGTTTACTTAAAATCTTTTAGGTCTAATATAATTATTACTAAATTCGCTGCGAACAACAATTACAGAATATGATAGACTTCAACTTTAAAAAATGGAATGCCATTTTAGGTTGGTTAGCCTTTTTAATTGCATTAATAACTTATTCGTTAACAGTAGAACCTACAGTAAGTTTTTGGGATGCTGGAGAATATATTTTAACCTCATCAAGGTTGCAAGTTGGACATCCTCCAGGTGCACCTCTATTTCAAATGATTGGAGCTTTTTTCTCACTTTTCGCGTCAGACCCTTCGCAAGTTGGCTTAATGACAAATATGATGAGTGCTGTATCTAGTGCATTTACTATTTTATTTATGTTCTGGTCGATTTCTATGTTGCTTCAAAAGTTAGCAGGTGGACTTCAAAATGTAACTAAAAATCAAGCGTTAGCAATTCTTGGAGGAGCATTTGTTGGTAGTACAGCTTTTACTTTCACAGATTCGTTTTGGTTTAATGCTGTTGAAACTGAAGTGTATGCAATGGCTACACTAATAATGGCTGCTATGTTTTATCTAGGATTGCATTGGGAACAGGATATGGATAAACCAAGAGGAAACAAATGGCTAATACTAATATCTTTTGTTGTTGGTCTTTCTTTTGGTGTTCATTTTATGGGACTTTTAACTATTCCTGCAATAGGGTTGATTTATTACTTTAAACACTACAAAGAAATAACTGTAAAAAATTTCATTATTGCTAATATTACAGTAGTTGCAATCTTACTGTTTATTTTTAAATTACTTGCTCCAAATATTTTAAGGTTCTTTAGTGCTTTAGAGATTTTCTTTGTTAATACTATTGGACTACCTTTTAATTCTGGATCAATTATAGCAGGAATTTTAATTTTAGTGGCTATATACTTTGGTTTAAATTATACTAGAAAGAAAAACTATGTTCATATTAATACAACTATTCTATGCATTACTTTTGTAATGGTAGGTTTTTCATCTTGGTTAATGCTTCCAATAAGAGCTAATGCAGATGTAGTAATAAACGAAAACAATCCTTCTAGTGCACGTGAATTATTAGCCTATTATAATTTAGAACAATACCCAAAAACACATCTTTTTTATGGTCCTTTATTTACAGATCAATATTCTGGACTAGATGAAAACAATCCATATGTCGATGATAAACCTAAATACGAAAAAGATGAAAAACTTGGCAAATATGTAGTTGTTAACGATTACAAAAATGCTACTCAAAATTACAATTCTAAACATGCAGCTATTTTACCTAGAATGTGGAGTGGTGAACATGCAGAAAATTACATGAGATATACTGGCTATTTAAAATTCAATATAAAGCCTGAATACCGAATGCAAAATGAATTAAGATCTATTGTTACAGATTTTAGAAAACGTGTAAACGATGGATATGTAGACACAGAAGATTATCATGAATTTCTTCGTACTTATGCTGCTTATATTGATGTAGAAAAACCTTCATTTGTACAAAATATAGCTTATTTATTAGAGTATCAAATGGGTTATATGTATTGGCGCTATTTTATGTGGAATTTTACTGGTAGACAAGATGATATACAAGGAAAATACGATATGCATGGTAATTGGCTGAGTGGTATTAAATTTATTGATGAATTTGTCCTTGGCTATCCTCAAGAAAACTTACCTTCTGATGTGTTAAATAATAAAGCGAGAAACTCCTATTACTTTTTGCCTTTAATTCTTGGACTTATTGGTTTGTTTTTTCTCTTCAATAAAGACAAAAAACTGTTTTGGGTAATGCTAGTTTTCTTTTTGTTTACTGGTTTAGCAATTCAAGTTTACACTAATATTAGGCCTTTCGAACCTAGAGAACGAGATTATTCTGTTGTAGGCTCCTTTTATGTTTTCGCAATGTGGATAGGATTTGGTGTTTATGCTATTGCAAATGAATTAAACAAAAAAATTAAGAGTTCTTTTATTGCTCCTTTAATTTCTATTTCATGTCTAATAATTGTACCAGGAATATTAGCTGCAAATAACTGGGATGATCATGATAGATCTGGAC
>JABDPN010000255.1 GCA_013042715.1 Flavobacteriaceae bacterium
GAAGAATACTACAAGGCAGTTCCTGGTAGGTTAGAAGAGTTTGATCATAAACTAAGAGAAGATATTGAAGCTCTAAAAAACCTTGGAATAATGATAGATGCAGATGAAGAAGGCTATTTGTTACAAATTTTCACAAAACCTGTTCAAGATAGACCAACATTGTTTTTTGAAATCATACAAAGAATGGGAGCACGTGGTTTTGGGGCAGGTAATTTTAAAGCTTTATTTGAATCTATTGAAAGAGAACAATCAAATAGAGGAACGCTTTAACAAAAATTTAATTTAAATAAACCAAAAAACTCTAGCAATAATAATGATAGTATTTTTTGGTTTTAATATTTTTGGAATAGTAATTGTAAAATAGTTATTGATTAATAAAAATAACTTAATGTTTTTAACATTACAATTACTTTAATTATGAAAAAAACACTACTTATAATATTCATACTTTTAGTAGGTCAAATTACCTTTGCTCAAGAAAATTCTGCTTTTCAATCAGGAGAATGGTTTAAATTCAGAATGAGTTACAGTGGTTGGATGAAGGCAGGAGAAGCAACATTGCAAATTAAAGATTCTGAGATAAATAAAAAACCTGTATTTCATGTTGTTGGCAAAGGAAAAACCACAGGAGCCATTAGATGGTTTTTTAAAGTGAAGGATAGGTATGAATCTTATTTCGATAAAGAAACAAACTTACCTTACAAGTTTATTAGAGATATTAATGAAGGAGGTCATACAAAAAACCTTGAAATTGAGTTCGACCAAAACATTCAAAAAGCTTATGTAAATAACATCAAGCTAAACAAAAAAACTGTTGTAGACACAAAGCCAAGTGTTCAGGATATGGTCTCTGCATTCTATTATTTAAGAAATAACTACGACACAGATTCCATTCAAGTTGGTGATGAAGTATCTTTAAATATGTTTTTTGATTCTGAAAATTATAATTTTAAACTTAAATATTTAGGTAGAGAAACTGTTAGAACCAAATTTGGGAAAGTAAAAAGTTTAAAATTTAGACCATATGTTATGGCTGGACGTGTTTTTAAAGAACAAGAAAGTTTAACTTTGTGGGTAAGTGCAGATAAAAACAAGATACCATTGAAGGTGAAAGCAAATTTAGCGGTAGGCTCATTAAGAGCAGATCTTGTTTCGTTTAGAGGATTAAAGCATCCTTTTGAAATTCAATTTGATTAAATTATGTCAGACCAACCAGATTTTTCACACTTACTAAAGCAAATTCAAAAAAAATATGATGCCGAAAGTGAGGATACAGAGAATTATTTAGAAGGGTTACTCTATTCAAAATCCATTACTTATTGGGATTATATTCACACAGACGCATTACTAAGTTTACAAATACAACGTACAACATTTCCAGATGAAATGGTTTTTATTACCTATCATCAAATTAATGAGTTATTGTTTAAAATGATTCTTTGGGAAATCTCTCAGGTTGCAGAGAATGACGATTTAAACGTTACATTCTTCAAAGAAAAACTAATGCGTATAAGTCGCTATTTTGATATGCTTACAACATCCTTTAATATCATGAGAGAAGGAATAGATAGAAAGCAGTATAGTAAGTTTAGACATACATTAACACCTGCAAGTGGTTTCCAAAGTGGTCAATATAGAAAAATTGAATTTGCTTCAACAGAACTTATTAATCTTATTGACAATAGATTCAGAGTAACCATAGATAGAAACACACCTTTTGAGCATGCATTTAATCATTTATATTGGCAAGCAGCAGGAAAAGATTATAAAACTGGAGAGAAATCAAAATTACTTATCAATTTTGAAAAACGTTACAAAGAAGAATTTATAACGTTTATGAAAGTTTATAACACAAAAAACTTATGGTCTCGCTTTAAAGAACTTCCTAAAAAAGATCAACAAGACAAATCCCTTACTGAAGCGATGCGACACTACGATTATACTGTAAATATTACTTGGGTAATAGCACATTATAATGCTGCAAAATATTACATTTTAGGCGAAGGAGGAGGAGGTGAAGCTACTGGAGGAAGCGATTGGCAAAAATATATGCATCCAAAGTACCAAAAACGCATTTTTTTTCCGGAACTTTGGAGCCAGAAAGAAATTGATAATTGGGGAACGAATGTTTAAATATGAATTTGAAATCTAAAATGAAGAAGTACAGGCTATTTTTACTTAGTCTATTAGCATTAATTACTTTATCGTGCAGTAATAAAAAAGACAAAAAACAAGACCAGTTTACAGAAGAATACCAAGAAATATATGAGTTTGGATATAATCTCAATAACTATGTAGTTGTTAGAGACACCATAAAAAAAGGGGATAGTTTTGGTGAGATTTTAGAGCGTAATAGACTTGGTTATCCTGAAATATTCCATATTGCAGAGAAAGCTAAAGAAACTTTCGATATTAGAAAGCTTCAAGTAGGTAAACCATACATGTTATTGTTTTCTAAAGATTCCTTAAAGCAACCACAAAGTTTTATATATCAACCAAACAAAGTAGAATACGTTGTTATTGAGTTCTGCGATTCTATTTTAGCTTATAAAGAACGCAAACCAATTTCAATTAAAGAAAGAGAAATATCAGGTGAAATCACATCGAGTTTTTCTGAAACAATGGATAGTTTAAGACTTCCTCCAGATCTCACTTATACAGTTGCGGATATATATGCTTGGACATTAGATTTTTATAAACTACAAAAAGGAGATCGTTTTAAAATTATTTATAAGCAACGATACATAGAAGATAGTATTTACGCTGGAATTGAAAGTATTGACGCAACCTATTTTGAGCATAAAGGGGAACCACTTTACGCATTTAAATTCACTACAGATAGCATCAAACAAATTGAAGACTATTTTGACGAAAACACTAAAAGTTTAAGACGAACTTTTTTAAGATCACCAATTAAATTTAGATATAGAATTTCTTCCAGATACAACCTTAACAGAAGAATTGCCTATTATGGTTATAAAAAAAGAGCGCATAAAGGAACCGATTTTGCTGCTGCAATTGGGACACCAATAATTGCAACTGCAAATGGAACTGTTGTAGAATCGACTAGAAAAGGAGGTAATGGTAAATATGTAAAAATTAAACATAATGCAACGTATAGTACACAGTATCTTCATATGAAAGCTCAAAACGTAAGAAAAGGTGATTATGTAAAACAAGGCGATGTAATAGGTTGGGTCGGAATGACAGGAAACACAGGAGGACCTCACGTTTGTTACCGTTTTTGGAAAAATGGAAAACAAGTCGATCCTTTTAGACAAAAATTACCTGCTGCAGAATCAATTCCAGATACATTAAAAACAAAATACAAAGAATTTATAAAGCCACTCAAAAAACAACTGGATAACATAGAATATGTTGAACAAGAAAATCTAGAAAATAATTCAGAAGAACTGCTAACACAACTTAATTAAAATGGCATTAAAATCAATCAATCCAACAACTACACAATCGTGGTTAAAACTAAAAGAACATTTCAACACCATTAATAAAACACACATGAAATCTATGTTTGCTGAAGATGTAAACAGAGCAAATAAGATGTCTATTAAATGGGAAGATTTCTATGTTGATTATTCAAAAAATAGAATTTCAGAAGAAACACTAGAATTATTAATAGGCTTAGCAGAAGATATAGAGTTAAAAGAAGCAATAGAAAAGTATTTTTCTGGAGATATTATTAATGAAACAGAAGGTCGTGCAGTTTCTCATACTGCACTTAGAGCGCCAAAAGGAAGCGAAGTAATTATTGACGGTAAAAATGTAATGCCAAAAGTTCATAGAACTAAGGCTAAGATTAAAAAGTTTACAAACGAAGTTTTAAAAGGGAAAAGAAAAGGATATACTGGTAAAAATTTTATAGATGTTGTTAATATTGGAATTGGAGGTTCAGATTTAGGACCTGCAATGGTAGTTGATTCCTTAACGTATTATGGAAACCATTTAAAACCTCATTTTGTGAGCAATGTAGATGGAGATCATGTAAACGAAGTCATAAAAGATTTAAATCCAGAAACCACATTATTTGTAATAGTATCCAAAACATTTACAACTCAGGAAACTTTGTCTAATGCAACTACTATTAGAAATTGGTTCTTAAAATCGGCTACTCAGTTTGATGTAGCTCATCATTTTGTCGCAGTTTCAACAAATATAGATGCTGTTAAAGATTTTGGAATTGACGAGAATAATATTTTTCCAATGTGGAATTGGGTTGGAGGACGTTTTTCACTTTGGAGTGCAGTTGGTCTAAGTATAAGCCTTTCAGTTGGTTTTGATAATTATAATGCATTGCTGGAAGGTGCACACAAAATGGACACGCATTTTAAAAACACACCTTATAATCAAAATATTCCTGTAATATTAGCTTTATTAAGCGTTTGGTATAATAATTTTTTTAAAGCGGAAAGTGAAGCCATTATTCCATACACACAATATTTAAATCAATTTGCTACATATCTACAACAAGCCATTATGGAGAGTAATGGAAAAACGGTATCACGTGATGGAAGCAGAGTTAATTATCAAACTGGAAACTTAATTTGGGGGGAACCAGGAACCAACTCACAGCATGCATTTTTTCAATTAATACATCAAGGATCCAAACTTATTCCTGTAGATTTTATTGGTTTTGCTGAAGCTTTACATGGTAATAAAGACCATCAGGACAAACTCATGTCTAACTTCTTTGCACAAACAGAAGCACTTCTTAATGGTAAAACAAAGGCTGAAGTCCTTAATGAGTTTGAAAACTCAGATGTGTCAGATGAAAAAGTAGAACAATTAACACCATTTAAAGTTTTTGAAGGAAACAAACCAACAAACACCATTTTTATAAACAAATTAACACCAGAAAGCTTAGGTAAACTTATTGCGATGTACGAACATAAAATATTTGTACAAGGTGTTATTTGGAATATATATAGCTACGATCAGTTTGGTGTGGAGTTAGGGAAACAATTAGCAGGAAAAATTTTAAAAGAATTTAACCTTGAAACAATTGATAATCATGATGCTTCAACAGCTTATCTTATAGAATATTACAAAAAATTAAGAAAATAATTGTTAAAAAAACTGTTTATATCTAATAATATTATAAACCACAAAATACTATTATATATTGTAATTTAACATTCAATAAAAATTCTTAAGGATTTGTTAATGTATAAACATTTTTAATCCTTAATTTTGCAACTGATTTTATAACCAATCTTTAATTAAATATGAGAAAATTTACTCAATTAATGTTAATGACTGTGGCAATTTTATTTACTTCATTTGCTATAGCTCAAAGTAATGTTTCAGGAACTGTGATGGATTCTGATTCAAACGCACCACTTTTAGGTGCTAATGTATTAGAAAAAGGTACAACAAATGGTACCACTTCTGATTTTGACGGAAAGTTTACTTTAACTGCAACGGCTAGTTCGGGTGAAGTAGTAATATCCTATGTTGGATATGGCTCTGTAACGCTTGCTTTTAATGGTGATACAGATTTAGGTACTATTACATTAACTCCAGATAATACTTTAGAAGAGGTAGTTATTGTTGGAACTGGTGTAATCGATTTAGTAGACGACAGAAAAACACCTGTAGCTGTATCTACAATTAAAGCAAGTGAAATTCAAGACAAAATTGGAACACAAGATGTTACTATGACGCTAGCAAACACACCTTCTGTTTATGTGGCTTCTGCTTCTAGTGGATTTGGTGATTCACAAATTTTTGTTCGTGGTTTCGACCAAACTAACACTGCATACCTTTTAAATGGCCAGCCAATTAACGGTATGGAAGATGGTAGAATGTACTGGTCTAACTGGTCTGGTATTAGTGATATTGCTTCTGTAGTACAGATGCAAAGAGGTCTTGGTGCTTCTAAATTAGCAATCTCTTCAGTTGGTGGTACAGTTAACTTTGTAACTAAAACGACAGATAAGCAAGAAGGAGGATATGTTTCAGCTGCAATTGCTAATGACGATTACATTAAGACAACGTATAACTACAACACTGGTGTGAATGAAAAGGGATGGGGATTATCATTCATGTTATCACACTGGCAAGGTGATGGCTATAACGAAGGTAATTTTGGTGAAGGTCAAACCTATTTCGTATCTGTAGGATATACACCTAACGATAAGCATAACTTTAATTTTTTAGTAACAGGTGCACCACAATGGCACGATCAAAACTTCTCAAAAAGTATTGACAGTTACTTAGAATATGGTAGAAAATATAACAATAACTGGGGAATGTATGGAAACCAATACTTAACAGAAAGAAGAAATTTCTATCACAAACCAATCCTTAACTTAAACTGGGATTATAATATTAACGAAACAACTAACCTATCTACAGTATTATATGCTTCATTCGGACGAGGAGGTGGAACTGGAAACAGAGGAAGCCGTATTAGAACTGATGAAGGTAGAATTGATTATAATGCTATTTATGCTTTTAATAATGATGTTCCTGGTGGAGCAGGCGGATACTTTACTGCTGGAGGCGGATATGTTACACGATCTTCAATGAACTTACATAGCTGGCAAGGTTTAGTTTCGAATTTAGAAAAAACACTTTCTGAAAATTTAACTTTAAACGTTGGTTTTGATTTAAGAACGTACTATGGTAAACACTTTAGAATTGTAGAAAACTTCCATGGCTTAAGTTCTTGGAAAGAGAACATTCGATTAAGAGACCAAAACGACAATCACCAAACATATGGTTCTTTTGGAACATATAAATTTGTTGAAACAACAAGAGATATGTCTGCAAATCCATGGGCTGCTTTATTTGCTGATTTTGATGAGGATGAGAAAATAGCTTACAGTAATGATGAGAGAATATCTTATGGTGGTATTTTTGCACAGTTAGAGTATGAAAAAGATAATATTACTGCTTTCTTCCAAGGCGCATTATCTAACCAATGGCATCAAAGATTTGATTACTATCAATATGCAGATCAAGATCTAATTGATGGTACATCCTCTCAAAGCAATGGAAACCCATTACCTGCAGGAATTGAAGATGGAGTTGATTCTGAAAAAGTATCAAACATTGGTTTCAACTTAAAAGCAGGTGGTAGCTATGCAATAGACGATAGCCATAAAGTATATGCAAATGCTGGATATTACTCGCGTCAACCATTCCATGATAATATCTTCCCACAATTTACAAACCAGATTTTCCCTTTAACAGAAAATGAAACAATAATTGGTTTAGAAGCTGGATACTCATTTAGAAGTAAAGACTTCAGAGCTAATTTAAACCTTTACAGAACAGAGTGGAAAGATAGAGTTACAGGATCTTCTTCTGTAGTTGATGATGTTGTACAATTTGAAACAAATTTTGGTGTTAGTCAAGTTCATACAGGAGTTGAAATAGACTTTATAGCATCACCATTCTCTTATATTGATTTTAAGGGATATTTATCAGTAGGTGATTGGCAATATAAAGGAGATGCTAAAACACAAACAAGAGACGAAGAACAAAATATAATACCAGATCCTGAGACTGGAGAACTTTTATCAAGTGTAGATGTAGATGGTGTTGAAGTTGGTGGTGCAGCACAATTTACAGCAGGATTAGGTGTAAATATCAATTTCACGGAAAGATTAAAATTTGATTCTGACATGAGATATTACGACAGATTATATGCTGATGTAGGTGCAAGATCTGAAAGTTTAGAATTACCTTCATACCACTTAGTTGATATGGGATTATCTTACAGACTACCTTTAGGTAAAGACAAAGATAAATCACTTACTATTAGAGGTAACATTAATAATGTATTTGACTATGTTTACATATCAAATTTAAGATCAAACATTCAAGCTGGTGATGGTACTGGAGAACTTTATAAAGGTATCGATACTGCTAACCAAGGTTACTTTGGTTTTGGTAGAACATGGAACTTACAATTACGTTACAGATTCTAAAACATAATATAATAAGAATTTTAAAAAGCCTGCTCAAAATCGAGCAGGCTTTTTCTTTTTAAAAATAATTATATTTGTGCTTTAACAAAACAACAAACTATGTACACTACATTCAAAACATTGCATTCTTATTGGGCTTATTTATTGCTAGTAATTTTACTTTTAGCTGTTTTTAATGCCTTATTTGGCATTTTAAAAAGAAGAGAATATACAGCAAGAGATTTTAGAATAGCTTTATTTGCTTTAATCATTTCTCATATTCAATTTTTATTAGGTTTAGTGCTTTACTTTATATCTCCTTTATTCGATTTATGGAGTCAGGGAGGTGTTATGGGAGATGCGGAAAAACGTTTAATGTTGGTTGAGCATCCAAGTATAAATATTATAGCTTTGATATTAATAACAATAGGTTATTCAAAACATAAAAAGAAAGTCTCATCCACTTCTAAGTTTAAAACGGTTCTTATTTTCTATATAATAGGATTAGTTTTTTTACTTTCCAGAATCCCTTGGGATGTTTGGCCAAATTGGTAAAAGAATAAAAAAAGCAGCAATGAAATTGCTGCTTTTTTTATAGAAGTATGGGCTTACTTTATTCTTTTACTTCTTTTATAATTTGAACATAAACTGGAAAGTGGTCACTAAAACCATTTGTAAAACCACCATCTGCAAAACTTCTAAAAGGATACCCTTCATATCTACCTTTTTTGTTTGTTAAGTAGTTAGGGTTAAAGATACCTGCCTTAAAAAACCTGTAGCTAGAATAGTCTTTTTCTAATAATGGTTTTGTAAACATTATTTGATCAAATAAACTCCAAGAGTCTCTATATGCATTGGAGCCTAGTCCCTTTTTAAAAAAGTTTTCCATTGGGTTATAAATACCTTTTAACTTGACGTCATCTTTGTCTTTTTTTGCATTTAAAACATCTTTAACACTTGCGTTTGTTGGATCATCATTTAGGTCCCCCATTGTAAAAATCTTAGCATAAGGATTTTTAGCTTGAAGAGAATCTA
The DNA here is from genome assembly GCA_013042715.1 of Flavobacteriaceae bacterium. Classification (GTDB taxonomy): domain Bacteria; phylum Bacteroidota; class Bacteroidia; order Flavobacteriales; family Flavobacteriaceae; genus Site-B15. The sequence goes on from JABDPN010000255.1 coordinate 8,970, forward strand.
TAATACGTTTATTCAATTTTGCAGCAGCAACACGTTTTGGTCTACTTCTTGCTTCACCACCACGTCTAGATGGCCAATGATTTACAATAACATGTATTTCTTCACCATCTAAATATCCACTCACAAGTAATTGGTCTCGAGTGTAAACCCGTTTTCTGGTTGTATCGTCATAGATTTTAAGCTCATGACTACTAGTACTTATAGGTACAAAAATATCTTTTTGATACATTAAAGCAACATCAATACCTCTAGCATCTGGAGAATCGTAATGGACAATGCCATAATCCTTTGATAAAAGCGCAGAATCATTTGCTAAGTCTTCAACAACTTGTCTATTTTC
>JABDPN010000257.1 GCA_013042715.1 Flavobacteriaceae bacterium
ACAGACATCCAAGTATCCATAGAATAAATAGTATTTTCTTCTATTGGATCTGCAATTATTTCTTGGTAATAATTTCCACTAGTTACATGAGATCCTCTTTTTTCCCAAGTAGCTCCTCTGTTAGTTGAAGCAAAAACGCCACTTTTACCTTCAGCAGCTTCAACGATAGCATATATTATTTCTGGATTAGCTGGTGAAATGGCAAGTCCAATTCGTCCTAATTCAACATCAGGTAAACCCTTTTGAATCTTTGTCCAAGTTTGTCCTCCATCTGTTGTTTTATGTAACCCAGAACCTGGACCACCTCCAACATATGTATAAACATGACGTCTGCGTTGTAATGATGAAGCATAAAGTACCTCAGGATTTCTTGGATCCATTACAACATCGTTTACTCCTGTATGTTCATCAAAAGACAAGATGTTTTGCCATGATTTTCCACCATCTGTAGTTTTATATAATCCTCTGTCTCCTCCTTTACTCCATAAAGGCCCAATGGCAGCAACATAAACAACATCTGAATTATCTGGATGTACAATTATTTTACCTATATGTTCTGAATTCCCTAAACCTACTTTTTTCCAGCTTTTTCCACCATCAATAGATTTATACAATCCATCACCAAAAGCCACAGAACGCTGATTATTATTCTCTCCAGTACCAACCCAAATAACATTAGTATTATTAGGGTCCATTGTTACACAACCAATAGAATATGAACCTTCGTTATCGAAAATTGGTGTATATGTAACACCAGAATTTTCAGTTTTCCAAACTCCTCCTGAAGATGTAGCAACATAATATTCAAATGGATTTGCTGGATTTACTGCAATATCCGATATACGTCCAGAAGTTAAAGCTGGACCAACATTTCGCCATTTTAAACCATTAATGTTAATTTTATCAAGAGGTTCTTCAGATTTAGTTTTTGATTTTTGAGCATAATTAAATTGTACTCCTGTAAGTAACACAAGAAGTACTAATAGAATTGATTTTTTCATAAAAGAGAGAATTATATAGGAATTTAATATTTGATTTTCTCAAAGATAAGAAAGCTTTTTATAATAATTATATGCATATTAAAGCATTTTTTCTTCATTGAAAGATTCTTAAGACATGATAATTATCATTGTATTTTACAGAATTTTTTTACAAACTTAATATCAACAATTTTCTCCGTAGACTTACTTATTTATAAAATATCTTTATTATGAAAAATCTTGATATTAAGATTGTAGTTGTGTTTATTATATCTTATTTGTTTTTAAGTTGGGTTACAACAACTATCGATGATTTTTTTATGCCTGGGTCACAACCATTAGATTCAGGTGTTTTTACTGCGTCAACTACTTGTGATAATTGTCATGGAGATTATGATGTTAATTCAGAACCTGCATATACTTGGCGTGGAAGTATGATGTCACATTCAATGAGAGATCCTCTCTATTTAGCATCCTTAACCATCGCCAATCAAGACGCTGCCGAAGCAGGTGATTTATGCATACGTTGTCATTCTCCTAGCGGATGGTTAGAGGGCAGATCTGAACCAACAGATGGATCTATGTTAAATTCAATTGATATGGAAGAAGGAGTTACATGTCATTTTTGTCATAGAATGATAGACCCATTAAGTACAGATCAAGATGATTTAGATTACATGGCTACATTATCTCATGTCCCAACGCAACATGGTAATGGGATGTTTGTTGTTGATACTCAAGATATAAGACGTGGACCATATGATAACATACAAGTAAATCATGCGTATAAATATGATTCGTTTTACCAAGAATCAGAAATGTGTGGAACATGTCACGACGTTAGTAATCCTGTATTTTCAAAAGCTCCTGATGGAACTTACCAACCCAATACTTTAGGGCAAGCAACTCTTGATTTCGATAAATATGAAATGTTTCCTGTTGAACGTACTTATAGTGAATGGTTAATGAGTGCCTATAATTCTCCTACTGGAATTCCTTCAACAGCTTTTGGTGGAAATAAAGCTAACGTTGCTTCATGTCAAGATTGCCATATGCCTGATGTAACTGGTAAAGGAGCTAATAAAAATTATGCACCAATACGAAGTGATCTAGGACAACATGATATGACTGGTGGTAATACGTTTATTCCAGAACTATTGAAAGTACAATATGATACTAATGAAATTGATCATGATGCCTTAGATGCTGGAATATCAAGAGCTGAATATATGTTACAAAATGCAGCAACTATGAATTTAAATGTAGTTACCATTGAAAATGGATTTGAAGCATCTGTAGAAATTATTAATGAAACAGGACATAAACTACCATCAGGATATCCAGAAGGAAGACGTATGTGGATTAATCTTGAAGCCTATGATAGTAATGACAATGTAATTTGGGAATCTGGTGCTTATGATTCAGTAACTGCAACATTAAATAAAAAAGATACTGATAATAATGACACTAAAATTTATGAATGCAAATTAGGTATGAGTCAAGGTGTTGCCGATGCAGCTAATGCTAATGAAAGTAATACAGATACTTACACTGCTGGAGAATCATTCCATTTTGCTTTAAATAATATGGTTGTTAAAGACAATAGAATACCTCCTAGAGGATTTACAAATGCTAATTTTGAATCTATTCAAGCTGCTCCAGTAGGCTATTCGTATCCAGATGGTGCATTCTCGGATATTACAAATTATACGCTACCACCTGAAACATTTAAAGTTGAAGCTAAACTATATTATCAAACTGCATCTAAAGAATATATAGAATTTTTAAGAGATAAAAATTATACAAATTCGTTAGGAAATGATTTATATAATTTATGGTTTAATCATGGTAAATCTGAGCCAGAAGAAATGGTAGAAGCAGAATTTTATACAGATGTACTTAGTCTAAATCATGAAATTGATTTAAATAGTTATATAAAAGTTTATCCAAATCCAGCTAGTGATAATGTTAGCATTAATTTTAATTTGAATGAATCTAAAAATTTAACATTAGACATATATAGCTTAACAGGAAGTAAAATTGAAACTGTTTTTAAGTATATAATGTTAACAGGGAACCAGACTCTTAAATGGAAACCTATTAATTACGCATCTGGAACTTATATTATGAAATTTGATTTTGAAGATAAGTCAGTTTCTAGATACATTATAATTAATTAAGAGATTAATAAAAAAACCCTCTCGAATGAGAGGGTTTAATACATTTTATTACAGTAATATAATTTTTAATAAATATTAATCTCCACTCATTTCTTTATTGTAAACCCATATTTCATGCCATTCATTGGCAAAAGTATCTTCTCTAGATCTTGTGAATGATTGCCAACTATTTTCTCCGTGTAATTCTTCATAAACTTCTCTAAAATTGCCATCTTCATCTAATTCAGCCCAATTTTTAAAGAAATTAACAGTCGCAACATGACGTCCAAGGTCTCCTTGTAAGAATTCATTATAATATAATCCCCATGGATTATCTCCTTCCATCTTTTTTATTGTATTGCTTACTTTCTTAAAAATATCATTCATTGAATAACCATGTCCATCTTCAAGTTCAAAATATCTTATTAATAATAATGGATAACCTCCATCTGTAACCATACTAACATTAGATAATTTATCGTTTTGACGCCAATATTCAATAGAATGCATCTTTTTAATATAAGGCATTACATTATCTCTCCAATCCTCGTCATGACCACCATCACTAGGTCTTGTATCATTGTGAGAAAACATCATAGGTCCCATTTGCCAAACAATTTTTCCACTATTTGGACCTGAAGCAATGTTATAAACAGTTGATTTATAAGGACCTTCTTTATGATATTTAGCATTATGATTTCTCATATTTTCCTGTAATGTTTGTAATTTAGTATTATCAGGAGTAATCATAAAGCTTTCCCACATGGTATAACTATCTGATTCTTGTGCGCAAAGTGTTAATGAAACCCCGAACACCATTGCAAGCATCATAAATGATGCAATTGATTTTTTAAACATATTAATTTTGGTTTTTAGTTAGTAGCGTTGCAAGTATTGCAAAACTTAATTTGTAATAAAATGTATGGGAAGTAAATAGTATAATAAATGAAAATACAGTTCCATTTAAGATAAAACGTCAGCTTTGGAG
>JABDPN010000002.1 GCA_013042715.1 Flavobacteriaceae bacterium
GTTTTTTTGAACCCTTCATTCCAAATGGAACAAAGGTGTCACCTTCTCTCTTCTTTCTTATTATTAAAGGCAGTTTTAATTGAGCTTTATCGACAAAGATTGTATTAGAGTCTGTTTCTTCAATTTCGGGAACTTCTGTAAACGAAATACTTCCAATAAATGTGTCAACTAAATTATCAAAATCTAATATTTCAATAAATTCATCTTTTAAAATATCAAGCTTTGTAAGCACTAGTTGCTTTCTGTTCTTTAATAATCTCCATTCTTGAGACACTACATATTTACCTGTTTGCGCATTTAATAAGTTTACTACATCTTGCCAATCTGTAAATCCATAATCTTTAAGAATCTCATATAAATAAGCTTTAGGATTATTGAGTTTTTGAATTGCATTGATATCTAGTTGTATTGCATTACCTTCAATATTTAAAATTGTATCTGAAACCTCATCAATTCTATCATTAACAATAATTTGCGACTCTTGAAGATATGATATAGATTTTTGAAAATTCTGAAGAATTTGAGGATTAATTCCTTTTAAAATAGGAATAACTTCATGACGTAATTTATTTCGTAAATACTTTGTTTTTAAATTACTAGCATCTTCTCTCCAACTGATATTTTTTGCATTCGCAAAATCTTCTAATTCTTGTCTTGAAAATGGTAAAAGTGGTCTTACTAATGTGTTTTTTACTTCTGGAATTCCAGTTAAACCTTCTAATCCTGTTCCTCTTGATAAATTAATGAGAAAGGTTTCCAAGTTATCGTCTGCATGATGAGCTGTTAAAATATAATCGAACTCTAATTGTCTAAGCAAGTCTTCAAACCATTGATAGCGCAATTCACGAGCTGCCATCTGAATAGATTGTTTATGGGCCTTAGCATAATCTTTTGTGTCAAAACCTTGAGTAAAAACTTCAAGGTTTAAAGTATTTCCAAGTTCTAGAACAAAAGTTTCATCAGTATCGCTTTCTTTTCCTCTAAGATTAAAATTACAATGTGCTAAGGCTATATCAAGATTTGCTTGTTTACAAAGATGCAATAAAACAATACTATCTATGCCTCCAGAAACAGCAATAAGGAGTTTGCTTTCTTTTAAGAAAGGTAGATTATTGTTTAGATGATTTTTAAATTCTGAAAGCATAATCAAAATTACAATTTAATTTTCCAAAACTTCTCGCATTGCTTTAGCTTTAATAAGGCATTCTTCATATTCGTTTAAAGGATTACTCTTAGCTGTAATAGCTCCACCAACTGAGTATGATACATATTTTTTTGTTTCATTATATAAAATACTCCTTATAACTACATTAAAATCAAAATCACCTTTAGGTGTAAAATATCCAACAGCTCCAGAATATAAACCACGTTTGGTTTCTTCTAATTCCTCAATTATTTTCATTGCCGAAATCTTTGGAGCTCCTGTCATACTGCCCATTGGAAAAGTTGTTTTAATAATTTCTACAGGATGTATGGCTTCTGAAACTTTAGATTTCACTGTAGAAATCATTTGATGTACTTGTTTAAAGGAATACACTTTACAAAGCTCCTTAACTTTTACGCTTCCTTTTAAAGCTGTTTTAGATAGATCGTTACGCACTAAATCTACAATCATGATGTTTTCGCTACGCTCTTTATCATCGCTTGCTAATTGTGCTTTTAATCTTTTGTCTTCAATCTTATTCAAAGAACGCTTAGCGGTTCCTTTAATTGGTTGCGATATTACTGTGTTCCCAGATTTCATTAAATAACGTTCTGGCGACGCTGAAACCAAATATTTATTACCAAATTTTAGTAAAGTAGCAAAAGGTGGTTTAGAGATTTTATTAAGCTTTTCGTAGGTTTCATATGGTGAAATTGTAGTGTCTTCAGCATAAAACTCTTGACAAAAATTAGCTTCGTAGATATCTCCTCTATGTATATGTTCCAACATAGTAATTACCTTATCAAAATATTCATCTTTATGAGTTCTTAAACTTACTCTTACATTATTAGACAGTTTAGTTGCTTTAGTTTTTGTCTTTTTAATTGATCTTAAATCCTGCTTAAATTCATTGTCAACCACTTTTAGATACTTCACTATCAATCTATTTCCCTTTAAAAGAAAGATTTTTTTAGGTTGAAAAAAATATATATCAGGAAACTGTAAACCATCAAAATTATTAGACTCCAGTTGTTCTATGTCGTTTTTTAAATCGTAAGACAAGTATCCAAAAATCCAATCTTTTGTTGTAGTTTGATATTCTTTAAGTTTTTGGAAAGCATCTTGAAAATCTGATTGTATACTTGTAAAAGCATCTACAGCGAGTATGACATCGTAATTTGAATTTGATTGATTAAAGTCGTTAGAATCTAACCAAACTACATCATCAAATTGATGACTCCATCTCAGTAATTTCTTTTTAAACGATTTAGAATCTTTAAGTAATACTGTTTTTTGAGTTCGCAATGCTTTTTTTAATTTAAGTCTGTAAAGTTAACAGATAAATGTAAATGTAATACTGATATAATAGAATACCTTACATTTGTACTTTAATTTTTACAGTGACTTTTAACGAATTAAATCTAAACAAGCCTTTACGAAATGCGATTGACGATCTAGGATTTGAGAATCCTACACCAATTCAGCAGAAATCTTATAATATAATAAGCTCTGGTAGAGACGTAGTAGGAATTGCACAAACAGGAACAGGAAAGACTTTTGCTTATGGTTTACCCATTTTAAAGAATCTACCATTTTCTAAACAAGATAATCCTAGAGTATTAGTGCTAGTACCAACGAGAGAATTAGTAGTACAAGTAGTAGAAGAATTCGAGAAAATTGCAAAATATATAAATGTGAGAATTCAAGGTGTTTATGGTGGAACGAACATAAATACACAGAAACAGATGTTGGCACAAGGTTTAGATATTCTCGTTGCAACTCCTGGACGTTTATACGATTTGGCTGTTAGTAGAGCTTTGCAATTAAAATCTATTCAAAAATTAGTGATTGATGAAGTAGATGTTATGTTAGATCTTGGTTTTAGATACCAAATAACAAACATTTTTGATTTACTTCCAGATCGAAGACAAAACATTATGTTTTCTGCAACCATGACTAAAGAAGTCGATTTACTTATAAACGATTTCTTTATCAATCCAGAGCGTGTTTCGGTGGCACTTTCAGGTACGCCTTTAGATAATATTGCACAAACAAGATATAATGTTCCTAATTTCTTTACTAAGGTAAATCTATTAAAATCCTTATTGAAGGATAAAGATTTATTCTCTAAAGTTCTTGTTTTTGTTGCATCTAAACGAATGGCAGATCGCTTATTTGAAATGCTTGAAGAATCAATTTATGGTGAAGCTTGCGTTATTCATTCAAATAAAACTCAAAACTATAGATTACGTAGTATCCAACAATTTGAATCTGGTGAACATCGTGTATTAATCGCAACAGATGTTATGGCGCGTGGTTTAGATATTGATGATATTTCTCACGTAATTAATTTTGACACACCAGATTTTCCGGAAAATTATATTCATAGAATTGGAAGAACAGGACGTGCTGAAAAAGAAGGACTTTCTATTATATTTTCAACTGAAAAAGAACAAGAGTACATCAATTCTATTGAAAGTTTAATGCAAAAATATATTACCTTTTTGAAAATACCTGAAGATGTTGTAATTTCGACTGAACTACTTGAAGAAGAACGACCTAGGGTAAAAGAGCATTATAATCCTTTAAAACGAAAAGAGGAAGAAAAAGGTATTGCTTTCCATGAAAAGAAAGAAAAGAATAAAAAGGAAAACTTAGGAGGTAAATACAAAAGAATTATAAAGCAGAAATACAAAAAGCCTAAAACACGTGGCGATAAAAATTACAATAAAAAAAGACGTGGAAAATAAAAAACCCTTTCATATTAATTAAAAGGGCTTAGAAGAGAAATCAAGTCGACAGGTTTCCCTAACAATAACTTATTTAAAACAAGTTATACCTGAATTTCGACTTGATTCTCAACTATATCTTTAATAGGAATAATTAATTTTCCTTCTTTTGTTTTTAATACTATCGAAATATCTTCTATAGCTTCAATTTCTCCTTCTATTCCTTTAAACTTTATTTTTTGTCCGATTTCATATAAACGTCTTGTATAAAAAGCACGCATAAGATCTGCAACAACTTCTTTAGCTCCAATTCCAACTGCTAATGCAAATGAAACTAAGAACGCAGCAAATATCATATTAAGATTATTAGTTATAATTTCTGTATTTATTCCTGCTTGGTTTAAAGCTGTTATTGAAACTAAAGCTAATATGATGAAGAACACTAACTGGCTTACAATTTTTGAACCAGATAAATCAAACGATTTAAAAAAGGATTGAATTGATTTTTTAACAAAATTCGCAATTAATAATCCTATAACAAATATTGCTGCTGCACTAAGTAACTGTGGTAAAAATGCTATTAATTTTCCTATTTGCTCAGACACAATTGATAATCCCATCATTTCTGAAACGATTATAAACAGTACAATTAATAATGACCATTTAATAAATGTTAATAGGATTTTTGAAACGTTAATGTTAAGCTTTTTACCATCTACAATTTCAATATCGTTAAGCTTTTCTCCAAGTTTATCAACCTTAATGACTTTAAACATTCTTTTAAGGATAGATACTATAAGTTTTATAAATAGCCATCCAAAGAGTAGTACTAAAAGTGCTTTTAATAAGCTTAGTCCAGTTGTAGAGAAATTCTCTATTGCCAAGTCTTTTAATTCTGTTAATTTTTCCATTTTTAATTTATGTTAGGGATTTTTTAATTAGGTTTTTAGTTTCGTTATTTTTTGTTTTTATTTCGCTCTTTAATGGTTCGTTCTACTACGCTTCCAACATTTAATGAAAATAAACTAGCTAGTTCCATTAAAAGTTTTGCCATAGCAATATCTTTCATCACTTTTCCTTTAAGTTCCTCTGGGACATTTAATAAAGGTTTGTTTATTTGATTAAATGGATTATTTTCCATGTTCTACAGTTTTATAAACATTAATTAATTTGTCTTTGGCTCTTTTAAGCCTCATCTTAACTGCGCTTTCACCTAATTCTAAGAGATCTGCAAGCTCTTTTATGCTTAAGAAATCTTGATATTTAAGCAATAAAATCATTTTCTCATCTGGAGATATTAATTCTAATGCTTCCTTCAGTTTTTCAACCTTTAACAGACTTATGCTTTTATCGTCAACTTCTGAGTCGTAATAATCTTCTCCCAAATTGTCTGTTCCAACAGATTGCTTCTCTATTTTTTTAGAATTATTTCTATTTACATAATTTACACAATGGTTATATGTAAAAGCATATAACCAAGTAGAAAACTTAGAGTTACCTTTAAATGTTTTTAATTTAACAAACAGTTTTAGAAAAACATCTTGAGTTAAGTCTTCTGCTTCATGTGTACTTGATGCAAATCCATAACATTTATTATATACTAGTTTAGCATATCTATCGTATAAAACCTCAAACATTAAAGTGTCATTACTAGACACAATGCCTTCTATGAGTTTTTCATCAGATAGTTTATTAATATTTTGAGTTTTTTGCACTGTTCTGTTAGGGTATTTAAACTTAAGACACAGTTTAAGGTATTAGGTCACTAAATTCTTATTTTTTATTTAAGTGATTTTCTATATCACTTATGTGTAATTGTAATGCTTTTGCAGAAATCTGAATTTCTCTAATTAATAGCGCTAATGATAGTATTAACAAAACAAGAGCAATACCAAATATCCAAACAGCAACAATATGCTGATCGATATAAATAAGAAACATCGTTAGGACGCATAAAAGCAGACTTGTTATACCAAAAATTTGCATCCAACGTGTTAAGTTTAATCGTATTTTAAGGTTTTTAATTTGCTGTATTAGCGATTCGTCTTGCTTTTGTAAATATTTATCGTGCAAGTTTCTAATTACTGCTGCATAAGCCAAAAACCTATTAGTATAAGCTAACATGATTAATGAAATAGCTGAAAAAAGTAGTGCTGGTGTGGTTAATGTTAATGCTTCCATAATTCAAAAATAGAAAAATTGTTTGTTATATATTTCTATTTTTCAAGTTCTTTATCAATTAATTCTAATGTATTGTCT
>JABDPN010000281.1 GCA_013042715.1 Flavobacteriaceae bacterium
AGCTGCAGGAGACACTAATATTCAAGGTGAAGACCAACAAAAACTGGATGTTTATGCTAACGATGTTTTTATAAATGCTTTAACTAAAAGAAATATCATTTGTGGATTAGCAAGCGAAGAGGAAGACGATTTTGTAAGCATTAATAGTCAAGATGAAAATCATCAAAATAAATATGTCTTACTTATAGATCCTTTAGATGGTTCGTCTAATATAGATGTAAATGTATCAGTAGGAACAATTTTTTCAGTCTTTAGACGCGTAACTCCTGTTGGAACACCAGTTACTGCAGAAGATTTTCTTCAAAAGGGAAGTGCTCAAGTAGCTGCTGGTTATATAATTTACGGAACGTCTACAATGTTTGTCTATACAACTGGCGATGGTGTAAATGGATTCACTCTCAACCCTGCTTTAGGAGTGTTTTATTTATCACATCCTAAAATGCAATTTCCTGAAGATGGTAATATATATTCTGTTAACGAAGGAAATTACATTCATTTTCCTCAAGGTATAAAAGATTACATTAAATATTGTCAAGAAGAAGAAGGCAACAGACCTTACACATCTAGATATATTGGTTCTTTAGTTTCAGATTTTCATAGAAACATGATTAAAGGAGGAATTTACCTTTATCCAAGAACATCTCAAAGTCCTCAAGGAAAATTACGTTTACTATACGAATGTAGTCCAATGGCATTTCTAGCAGAACAAGCTAATGGGAAAGCTAGCGATGGTTTTAATAGAATTATGGACATTGAACCAACAGAACTACATGAACGTGTTCCATTTATTTGCGGCAGTAAAAATATGGTTGAAAAAGCCGAATACTTTATGAGGCAAGTATCTAAATAACAACCAAAAAAGGCAGCTAATTAGCTGCCTTTTTTATTAATATATAATTTTAATTATTGATTCATATTTTTAATACCATAGATAAATTCATCAAGATCACAACCTTGTCTAACAAGCTCAAGTGCTTTTTCTGTTATATATTTTACATTTACAGCATGAAAACCTAAAGCGACACTAAACTTTCTAAGAAGTTTCACTTCATGCACAGAACGAATATTATCAACCATTACCATTCTAGCTAAGTCGAATAAACGTTCTAGTCTATGGTCATAAGATACAGGAGGGTTAATAGGGTGCGATTCGTAATCCTTTATTATTTTTTTATAATCTTCTTTGCTTATATTTAATTTATCTGCAAGTCTGTTTAAAAACTCTTGCTCATCTTTAGAGATTTCACCATCACTAATCGCTACTCTAACAATAGAAGCAAAATGGTCTTTATTTCGTTTTCTAAATTCGTTATCGTATATATCTGATATGGACATGTTCTTATGTTTTGATTCTTTAACAAATATAGTTGGAATATCTATTTTTATCAATTTTCTATTCAACAAAAATTTTATATTTGCACCAAATCTAAGTAAGTGAGTAAAACTCTTATCTCGCAATCATTTTTACAGACTTCGCAACAGCAAAATCTGCAGACTACTATTGCCAAAACTCAAAATAAAGTTCATGTAAAAGGGTTAATTGGTTCGTCTTTATCTTTTGTAATTTCTAATAGTTTTAAAACAGTAGAAAAGCCAATTCTTTTAATTTTTAACGATAAAGAGGAAGCAGCTTATTTTTTAAACGATTTCGAGAATTTACTTGATGAAAAAGATGTTCTGTTTTATCCTGGAAGTTATAGACGACCTTACCAAATTGAAGAAACTGATAACGCTAATGTGTTGCTAAGAGCTGAGGTTTTAAACCGAATTAATTCCAGAAGAAAACCAGCTTTAATTGTAACGTATCCAGATGCACTTTTTGAGAAAGTTGTTACCAGAAAAGAACTAGAAAGGCATACATTAAATGTGTCTGTAAACGATAATCTTTCCATTGATTTTATAAACGAAGTATTGTTCGATTATAAATTTAAACGTGTAGATTTTGTTACAGAACCAGGTGAGTTTTCGGTAAGAGGTGGAATTGTAGATGTGTTTTCGTTTTCGCATGACGAACCATACAGAATTGAGTTTTTTGGAGACGATGTGGATAGTATTAGAACCTTTGATGTAGAAACACAACTCTCTACAACTCATCTGAAGAAAATTAATATAATTCCAAATGTTGCTGATAAACTTCTTGACGAACAACGCCAGAGCTTTTTAAAATATATCGCCCAAAAAACAGTTGTTTGCACAAAAAACATCGATCTATTAAGTTCTAGAGTAGATAAACTATATACCAAAGCAGTAGAAGCATTTCATGAACTTTCCAGTGAATTAAAACACGCAGAACCTGAAGCTTTATTTTGTTCGTCTTCAGAAATTAAAAAACAACTTGTAGGTTTTAGTTTAATTGAATTTGGTTCTGAAGCCTATTTAGCTAAAGAAACCATTCAGTTTAACACATCTCCACAACCATCATTTAATAAGAATTTCGATTTATTAATTAGTGATTTAAACACAAATCATAACGATGGATTTAAAAATTTTATCTGTTGTGTAAGTGAGCAGCAGGCCAAACGTTTTCACGATATTTTTAACGATGTAGAACAAGACGTACATTACAAAACCATTGTATTTTCACTACATCAAGGGTTTGTGGATAACCATCAAAAGTTGGTGTGTTATACAGACCATCAGATTTTTGAACGTTATCATAAATTTCAACTTAAAAATGGTTATGCTAAAAAACAAGCCATAACCTTAAAAGAACTAACAAGTTTAGAAATTGGGGATTATGTGACACACATCGACCATGGAATTGGAAGATTTGGTGGACTCCAAAAAATTGATGTTGAAGGTAAGAAACAAGAAGCTATAAAACTTGTATATGGCGAGCGTGATATTCTGTATTTAAGCATACACTCATTACATAAAATCACAAAGTTTAATGGTAAAGATGGCAAACCTCCTAAAATTTATAAACTTGGAAGTAAAGCCTGGAAAAACTTAAAACAAAAAACCAAATCTCGAGTTAAAGAGATAGCGTTTAACCTTATTAAACTTTACGCTAAACGAAAACTAAAAAAAGGATTCCAATACCATCCAGATAGTTATATGCAGCATGAATTGGAAGCTTCTTTTGTTTACGAAGACACTCCAGATCAAAGTTCTGCTACTGCAGATATTAAAGCGGACATGGAAAACGAACAGCCAATGGATCGTTTGGTTTGTGGAGATGTTGGTTTTGGTAAAACAGAAGTCGCAATTCGTGCAGCTTTTAAAGCAGTAGATAATGGTAAACAAGTTGCAGTTTTAGTACCAACTACAATTTTAGCTTTTCAGCATTTTAAAACATTTACTGAGCGATTAAAAGAGTTTCCTGTTACAGTTGATTATATTAACCGTTTTAGAACAGCTAAACAAAAACGTATTACACTTGAAAATCTTGAAAAAGGTAATTTAGATATTATTATTGGGACACACCAACTCGTAAATAAAAGCGTAAAGTTTAAAGATTTAGGGTTGTTAATTGTTGATGAAGAACAGAAATTTGGTGTTGCAGTAAAAGAGAAGTTAAAAATCATTAAAGAAAATGTAGATGTATTAACACTTACAGCGACTCCAATTCCTAGAACATTACAGTTTAGTTTAATGGCTGCACGAGATTTGTCTGTAATAAAAACAGCACCTCCAAACCGTTTTCCAATAGAAAGTCATGTGGTTAGGTTTAATGAGGAATTGATTAGAGATGCTATAAGCTACGAGATACAACGTGGAGGACAAATTTTCTTTATACATAATCGCATTGAAAATATTAAAGAAGTAGCAGGAATGTTGCAACGCTTGGTTCCAGATGCTAAAATTGGTATTGGTCATGGACAATTAGATGGTCGAAAACTCGAAAAATTAATGCTTGCTTTTATGAATGGTGAGTTTGATCTTCTGGTAAGTACTACTATTGTAGAAAGTGGACTTGATGTGCCAAATGCAAACACCATTTTTATTAATAATGCCAATAATTTTGGATTAAGTGATTTGCATCAAATGCGAGGTCGTGTTGGAAGAAGCAACAAAAAAGCATTCTGTTATTTTATTACTCCAGAATATTCTGCAATGACCAATGATGCCAGAAAACGCATTTCTGCATTGGAGCAATATACAGAGTTAGGAAGTGGTTTTAATATTGCCATGAAAGATCTGGAGATAAGAGGAGCAGGAGATTTACTTGGTGGAGAGCAAAGTGGGTTTATAAACGAAATAGGATTCGATACGTATCAAAAAATATTAAGTGAAGCCATAGAAGAACTCAAAGAAAAAGAGTTTAAAGATTTATATAAAGATACTGGAGAAGACAAGAATTATGTAAAAGATTTAACTATTGATACTGATTTTGAGTTGCTGTTCCCAGACGATTATGTAAACAATATCACAGAACGTTTAAACCTGTACACAGAACTAAACGATTTAAAAGCAGAAGAAGATCTTAAGCAATTTGAAAACGAATTGATAGATAGATTTGGACCAATACCAACTCAAGTTGAAGATTTGCTTAATAGTGTTCGAATTAAATGGATAGCTTCCAAATTTGGTTTCGAAAAGATTATAATGAAGAGAGGAAAACTTATAGGTTATTTTATAAGTGATCAAAAAAGTAGTTTTTATCAAAGCGAAAGCTTTTCAAAAGTCTTACAGTTTGTGCAAACGCATCAAAGTATTTGTAAAATGAAAGAGAAACAAACACGTATTGGCTTGAGATTATTACTTACTTTCGACAATGTTAATACAATTCATGTTGCATTAGAACGATTACAACAAATAAATAAACTATAATTATGGAGTTTTTTAGGTTAATAGATAGAATCGTTTCAGAACAAATAATTCAAAATAAAGTAACTCCTAAAACTATTTCAGAATATGCAGAAACAATGTTATTTGTAAATGGTTCTGATGATAATTTTGAAGGACTAACACTTTGGGGAGAATTCAATATTAGTTATAACAAAATAAAAGGAGGTGTAAGGTTTACGTTAACCAATTGTCCTTATGCTTTTAATTGGACAATAACACATGGATTTAAACCAGATAGAGAAAAAATAGTCTTGCATTGTACGATAAACAGAGCAGAAATAAAGGATGAATTCTTAGAAGAAATAAATGAGTTTCTTGATGAATGGCAAGAAGGATTAGAAAATAATTTTAACTAGTTTTTGGCTTGATATTTGACAATACAAATGTGACGTCACAAATTAAAACGTGTCTTAGACATACACATGATTAAAAAATTTATTACAATATTTGTTTTACTACCAGTATTTGCTTTTGCGCAATACAATTTAAAAGGTAATTTTTCGCCTCCAGAAGATTATAAAATGGCAATATTATATAAGGTTAATCCTGTTGATGCATCTTATGTGGCACATACAAATATTAATGAAAAAGGCAATTTTGAAATTGTTCTAGACTCAACAGTTTCAAGTGGTATGTATAGATTGGTTTATGGTGTACCTCAAGAGGAACTTAATTTTGATTTTATCTATAATGCTAAAGAAGATGTTGTGTTTCATTTTAATCCTGAAACAGGAATAGAATTCAAACAATCTGCAGAAAACCAATTAATGACTTCATATACCAATAGTATGGGAATGATAAGTCAATCAATAGGTATGTATTTTAGACAGCAGTTACAAGATACCACAGCACTCAAACAGATTTTTAAAACTCAGCTAGACACACAAAATCAGTTTGAAAAAGCTGCAGCAGGAACAATTGCACTTACTTATATTAAAGCAAACAAACCCTATATTCCTGAAGGTTATGAAGATTTAAAAACCTATATCAATAACTTAAGACTTCACTTTTTTGATCATGTAGATTTTAATAACGAAATCTTACAAAGCTCAAACTTTTTAATAGAACGTGTTTTGAATTATGTATTCGGAATGACAAATACTGGAGAAACTGAAACCGAAATTTATATCAATAACATTAATGAAATATCTGAAGTTTTAAAACCTATTAATCCAGATATTAAACTCTATTTATACCAAGTCTTATGGCAACAACTTGTTGATGCAGAATTAGAAATTACAGCTAATCATGTTGTGGATTCTGAATTGTTGGAATTAGCAAAAACACAACAAGCAACTGAGTTTGTGGAGCAATTAGAAAGTTATAGACGTACCGCAATTGGTAGTGTTGCTCCAGACTTTTCTTTTGAAATAGAAGACAAAGGCATGCTTACTAAATTCTCACTACTAGAACTTAACGAATCTGAAAATTATGTACTTGTTTTTTGGAGTAGTACCTGTGGTCACTGTTTAAAAGAACTCCCAGAATTACATAACATGATGCAAACCTTTACAAAAGAACAAATGCAAGTTATAGCTATTGGATTGGAAGATGAGGAGTTTAGATGGAAAAGCGAAACCTATAATTTTCCATTATTTAAACATGTAATAGGATTAAGAAAGTGGGATAATCCAATTGGAAACAGTTATAATGTTAATGCAACTCCTGCTTACTTTGTGTTGGACAAAGACAAAAAAATCATTGCAAAGCCTTATGATTATTCTGCTCTAAGGAAAAACTTAGCAGATCAATCTTTCGAGGATTAAAAATGATAAAATGCATCCTTTAGATGCTCTATTCTATATTGTTTTCCGTTTTTTACAATTGCAATAATATCAAATCGAATCTCAACATATAGATTATTAACGGTTACATATTCATCTACAGCCTTAACTAAGCGTTGAATCTGTTTTGTTTTTAAAAAATCTTGCGGATTTCCAAAGTCTGTACTTGAGCGTGTTTTAACTTCTATTATAGCTAGTACATCTTCCTTTTTAGCGATAATATCAACTTCTGCTTTATCAAATCTATAGTTGCGCTCTATAATAGTATAATTGTGTTCCTGCAAAAAGTCTACTGCAAGTTGTTCACCTTTTTTACCAAGTTCATTGTGTTGCGCCATGATTAATTTTCAAATTCAATAGTCGACTCATAACTGGTTATTTTCAGTTCAACATTTCGTCCAAAAATTAAAGCACGATTATCTTTTTCATGTCCAGCAGGAAAATCAAATAATACAGGAAAATCACATTCTTCAAAAACATCTAGAATCAATTGCTCAATTGGTTTTCCCCAGGATGTTGTATTTCGTCTTAGCTTCGTCATATCACCAACAATTACAGCTTTACAATTATCAAAATAACCAGCTCGTTTTAAGCTTTGTAAAAGTCTGTCTATATGATATTTGTATTCGCCAATTTCTTCAATAAAAAGAATTTTATCTGTTGTGTCTAGAGCAGTTTCAGAACCTAACATGGTTTGTAAAATGGAAAGATTCCCACCAATAAGCAGACCCTTTACTTCACCATTTTTGTTGTATTTATTGCTTTTTAGAGTGTAAAGTAATGGCTCTCCAAATAAAGCCTTTTTAAGTGTTGAAATAGATTCAGCAATATCATCTTTTTTATCAGCAAGACTTGTACACATCATACCATGAATGTTCTCGTAACCTAAATTATGAACCTGAGACAGTAATGCAGTAATATCAGAATAACCAATTAACCATTTTGGATTTTCTTTAAACTTAGTGTAGTCCAAATTATCTAATATTCTAACTGCACCATAACCACCTCGTGCACACCAAATAGCTTTAATATTTGGATTGTCTAATGCCTCTTGAAAGTCTAAAGCACGTTGGTAATCTGTACCTGCAAAATGATTATTTTTATTAAAAATATATTTACCAATAACAACGTTTAAATTCCAACTTTTAAGTAAGTTTTTTGCACGTTCAATTTCTGTTTCACGATTCAGTAAAATTCCTGAAGGCGCAACAATAGCAACAGTATCTCCAGCTTTTAAATATGGTGGTTGTGTGAGTTTTTGAGTCATGGCGTTTTCAGAATTATAAGTATTCATATCCTGAGCCACAATACATGTAGAGCTAAGTATTACTGCTAATAATAAGGTGTAAAAAATCTTATTTAAAAACATATAAAGTGGCTTTTGGTAAATATAACGAAGTTCTGTAAAAAATGGTTTCTTAAAGGTGGACAAAATGTGTATTTTTGTGACTTATAAAACGTTTACAATGTCAAAAAGATATACAATTACTGCGGCTTTACCTTACACAAATGGACCAATAC
>JABDPN010000282.1 GCA_013042715.1 Flavobacteriaceae bacterium
CTATGACAACAACTGTTGCAGGTCTTATAGTTGGAATTATTGGATACATCGCTTATAATCATTTGGTTGTAAGAACCAATAAAGTAATCCATCAAATGGAAGCCAATTCGGTTGAGTTTTTAGATCATCTAAACGATCCAATTTAATATGAATATTAGAGGAAGAAATAAAGTAACTCCAGAATTCAATATGTCTTCAATGACAGATATTGTATTCTTACTGCTTATCTTTTTTATGCTAGCCTCAACATTAGTAACTACTAGTGCTATTGATATTATATTACCTAAGGCTAGTGGTAAAACTGAAAATAAAAAATCTGTTTCTGTCAGTATAAAGAAAGACCTTACTTATTACATAGATCAAAAAATTGTAGGCGTAAGTGTTTTGGAAAACGAATTGGTTGCATTACTATCTACAGAAGAGACTCCTACAATAGTTTTAAGGGCAGAAAAATCTGTCCCTGTAGAAAATGTGGTCAAAGTCATGGATATTGCAAATAGAAATAAATTTAAAGTTATTCTAGCTGTGAGACCAAACAATTAAAATGAAATTCTTAGAGACCAAACACGAAAAGAATTCTGCGAGAATTACAACCCTTATAACGGTACTTCTCATCTTACTCATTTTTATAGCTGGACCAAGATATATGGATCCACCATTAGAATATGGTGTTGCTGTAAATTTTGGTACTTCAAATTTTGGTAGTGGTAATGTTCAACCCAAAAAACCAATTAAATCTGAACCTTTAGATATAAACGAACAACCAAATATTCAAGAATCTCAACCAGAAACATCTTCATCTCAAGAAGATACTTCAGAAAAAGTTTTAACAGAAGACAATGCTGAAGCAATTGCTATTAAAAAACAAAAAGAAGCTGAAGCGAAATTACAAGCAGAAAAGGAAGCCAAAGCTAAAGCCGAAGCTGAGCGTATTGCAAAAGAACGCGCTGAAAAAGAAGCCAAAAAGAAAAATATTGATAATTTAATTGGAGGTATTGGAAAATCAGATGGAAAAGAATCTGGTAGAGAAGGAGACGATAATCAAGTTGGTGATAAAGGGCAATTAGATGGAGATCCTTATGCACCAAGCTATTTTGATGATCCAGGAACAGGAAGTGGAGGAGTTGGATATGGTTTAAATGGAAGAGGGGCACCAACTAAAGACAAAGTTACTCCAGAATGTAATGAAGAAGGACGAGTTGTTGTAGAGATACATGTAAATAGACAAGGTAAAGTTGTTAAAGCAATTCCTGGTAAAAAAGGAACTACAGGAGACATTTGCTTATATGAAGCAGCAAAAAAAACAGCTTTATCTCATAGATGGCTACCAGACTCTAAAGCTCCAGTTAAACAAATTGGTTTTGTTAAAGTAGATTTTAGTGTGAGGCAATAATCATGAATTACAAAGACACAACTAATTGGATGTTTTCTCAACTTCCAATTTATCAAAACAAAGGAAAGTCTGCATATAAAGAAGATTTATCCAACACTATTACACTAGCTTCCCATTTAAAGAATCCAGAAAACAAATTCAAGTCCATACATGTTGCTGGAACAAATGGTAAGGGTTCTACAAGCCATATGATAGCTTCAGTTTTACAAGAAGCAGGTTATAATGTTGGATTGTATACATCACCACATCTAAAAGATTTTAGAGAACGCATTAAGATTAATGGTAAGTGTGTTTCTAAACAATTTGTTATTCAGTTTATAAAATCAAATAAAACCTTTTTTGAAGCGAAAAGTTTATCTTTTTTTGAAATGACTGTAGGAATGGCATTTGATTATTTCGCTAAGAAAAAAGTTGATGTTGCTGTTATAGAAGTTGGTTTAGGAGGACGATTAGATTCTACAAATATTATAAAACCAGAAGTTTCAGTAATTACCAATATTGGATTTGATCACATGCAGTTTTTGGGAAACACCTTAACACAAATAACAAAAGAAAAAGCAGGAATCATTAAAGAACAAGTTCCTGTAGTTATTGGTGAAACCCAAACAAAAATTGTGTCAGTCTTTGAATCTATAGCTCATAAAAAGCATGCTAAATTATTTTTTGCAGATGAAACTATTGATAAAATATATTATTCTGATTTGAAAGGAAATTATCAGAAAAACAATATAAGAACTGCTGTGCAAGCTATTAGAT
>JABDPN010000285.1 GCA_013042715.1 Flavobacteriaceae bacterium
GTCTAAAGTTAAAGAAGAGCCCTTAATAATTCCAGCATCTTCCATTTTCTTAACTCTAACATGAACTGTTCCTGCAGAGATTAATAGTTTTTTAGCTATATCTGTAAACGGAATTCTTGTATTGTCTATTAACATATCAAGAATTTGATGATCGATTTCGTCTAATCTAAACTTTGCCATTTTATGTTATTTTTAAATATATCGCAAAAATACGATATTTAATTCAATAAAAATGGACTTAAATTTAATTTTTTATTGACTTTAATACAAATAACTCATTATTTATCAAAACGAAATCGTTTGCGTAGCCTTCTTTTAATAACTCACCAGATTCACCCAAAACTAGACTATTATTGACTTTCAATTCCTTATGACCATAAAAATGTTCTAAATTTGATATTTTTTCAACAATTGGCAAAAAAACAACATTATTATTGCGTATTTCTTCTTTAAATAGAAATCCAACGTCTTTTTCTGCATTTTTTTCAGTAAGCGATAATTTACAATTTCTAAGAATTATGTCATAAAACAACTTTTCATTCTGAGGAATTTTTAAATAATCTTGATAATAAGTTCCTGTAATTTTAGTTTTAGATAAAGAGCTTATTGCACTTAATAAAGCAATATAAATATATAATCGTGTTTGTTCTCTATTGTAATCGTCTTTGTAATGTCCAGCTTCAAATAAAATTGTAGGCACTTTTAGAGATTGAAAAGTATCACCAACACAATTTAAATTAAAGCTATCATCGTAAACACCAACTTGATTAGGAATATAACTTTGTAATACTTTATTCATGATTGCAATAAGTTCCATGGCTATTCTACGAGTTCTGGTAATATTTCGGTTTTCGTTTTCAGCAGGGGACAAAAAGCTTACTGTTGCAGGTTTGTTTGTTTTTCCAGCACTAAAAATTGTACGTTGTCCATGAAGATTAAAACAAAAATGAGGTTTAAAGCAATTAAAAGCCTCTCTAAGTACTAAACTTTCAGGTTGTGACAAAATCTGTGCATCTCTGTTTAAATCTTCTTTATTAGCATTTAAACGTGTATAAGAATGTGCTCCATCTGGATTTAATATTGGAATGATATAAAAACTACAGGCTTTTAAAATGTAGCTAAAAGAATGATCCTTTAATGTGTTTAAGAGATCTAACAAAGCTTTAGTTGTTGTAGATTCATTTCCATGCATTTGTGACCAGATTAAAATCTTTGTTTTTCCGTCACCAACTTTTATACTATAAATTGGACGCCTTTTGACAGACTTCCCAATTATATTAACTGTAAATAATTTTGTTAAGTTTTCCAGAAAAGGAAAAATATGATTATTGGTAACATACCGACTATAAACATCCTGATACTTATGTTGTTTATGAAGCTTAATATAATCCATTAATTAGTGTAACTAAGTCTATACTGTTTACAAAAGTAAACATTATAAAATTTACAATTGTAAACATACAGATACATTAAAATTGTATACAAGTGTAAACAAATTGAGATAAAATCAGATAGTAATAATAAAAATATTGTTTTAAATCTATTATTAATATGTCAATAACTTGTTTACTAGTATTATATATAATTTTATATGAATCTATACTTTATATAAATAATATATTTTACTGTATATTCTTGTGTAAAGTTTTAATATAGTTTACATTTGTAACATACATATAATCAAAAACATTGTTTACAATGGTAAACTCAAAAGATTTTATTAAAAGACTTGAAAATATCATAGAATTTTACGGTTTATCAGCTTCTTCATTTGCAGAAAAAGTTGGTGTGCAACGTTCTAGTATTTCACATATACTATCAGGAAGAAATAAACCAAGTTTAGAGTTTGTTATGAAAATCCTTTCCTCCTGCCCTGAAGTTGATTTGTATTGGTTATTGAATGGTAAAGGGAATTTCCCTAGAGAAGATTTCAAAACAAATTCTGAGATAGATGAAAAACTAATTCCTGAAGGAAAAAATTTAATTTTAAAAAATAAGTCAGTTCTTACTACTCCACATGCAGAAATTGAACGAATCGTGATTTTCTATAAAGATGGTAGTTTTAAAAATTTTGAGAATTCGTAATTTATTCATGAAATTTTCAATTACGCATTTCTCAGCGATTAGACGAATTACATCGTCACTAATTATTAATTTTGTTTAAAATTATAATTATGAGGTTTATTCTTTTACTAATTTCAGTTTTATGTTTTACAAGTTGTTATAATGTTGAACGCAATTGCAAAGACTTTAAAACTGGAACTTTTAAATTTACTTATATTTTAGACAGTATAGAAAAGACAGGAACATTTATTAGAACAGAAGACCTTAATATTGATTTTTACGATAACAAGATAGATTCAGCTTCTGTTAGATGGATTAACGATTGTGAATTTATTCTTAAAAAGATTAATCCTAAGAATGCGACAGAAGAAAAGGCTATTCATATGAAAATATTAAGTACTACAGATAATTCTTATACTTTTGAATATAAACTAGCTGCAAAAGATAGTTACGAAAAGCAACGTGTTGAAAAGGGTTCTGCAGTAAAAATTAAATAATAATGCTAGAGTTTTTACTTTCTACAGATGCAATAATGGCATTGCTGACTTTAACTTTTTTAGAGATTATATTAGGTATAGACAACATTATTTTTATCTCAATTGCTGCTAATAAACTTCCAGAACACCAAAGAGAAAAAGCGACAAACATAGGTTTGCTTATGGCAATGGCACAACGTATTTTATTGTTGTTTTTTGTATCGTTTTTAATTGTATTATCCGAACCATTTTATACGTTTTCTAACAAGTGGATACATATTGATTTGAGTTGGCAAAGTGTTATCCTTTTTCTTGGTGGATTATTTTTAATTTATAAGAGTACAACAGAAATACGGGAGAAAGTCGAGTTTCCACATCATGATGAAAATTTGGTTAAAAGTAAGACCATTAAATCACTTTCTAATGCCTTAGTACAAATTTTGATTATCGATTTCATTTTCTCTATAGATTCTATTTTAACTGCAGTTGGTATGACTATTGGTTTACATAATAATCATTATTTCACACTATTATTAATGATTATAGCTGTTGTTGTTTCTATTATCATCATGATATGGTTTGCAAATCCAATTCGTAGATTTATAGATGACCACCCGAGCATGCAAATACTAGGTTTAGCTTTTTTAATTTTAATTGGTTTTATGTTAATTACTGAAGCCGCTCATTTATCACATACTTCATTATTTGGAAATGAAGTTGGAGTTATTCCTAAGGGATATTTATATTTTGCTATAGCATTTTCTCTATTTGTTGAATTTTTAAACTACAGAACTAACAAAACGATTAAAAACAAAACAAGGAACACTAAGAAATAATCTTTAATTAACTTTCAATTGTTTACTTTTTTATTAAATTCACTAAAAAAGATAGGATGGATAAACAAACTATTATAAATACTATTAAACAAAATAAAAGAGCGT
>JABDPN010000293.1 GCA_013042715.1 Flavobacteriaceae bacterium
TAACACGACTGCATCCAGTTGTGCTGCTTCTTCTTTTAAAACAATTTTTAAATCGAAAGTGACTTTATTTTCTAGAGTAATCTCTTGGTTTTTATAACCAATAAAAGAAATAACTAATGTTTCCCAATTTTGATCAGATTCGAGATAGAATCTCCCATTTTCGTTAGTTGAAGTGCCTTCAGAAGAATCTTTAAAAAATACATTTACAAAAGAAACAGGATCATTGAATTCATCGAAGACATGACCACTTACTTTAGTTTGTGCAACTAAATGAAGTGTAAACAAAAATGCTATGAATAAGAAAAACTTAGTCTTCATATATACTAAAAAACTTCATCAACAATCATGCTAATGAAGTTTCTATAACGTAAAAAATAATATTTTATTTATACATCACCTTTTTGACAGCTTTAATAACATCGTTACTATTTGGCAACCATTCTGCTAATAAAACTGGTGAGTAAGGTGCTGGTGTATCTGCTGTATTAATTCTAATAATTGGAGCATCCAGATAATCAAAAGCTTTTTCCTGAATTTGATATGTAATTTCTGTAGAAACATTACCGAAAGGCCACGCTTCTTCAAGAATTACAAGTCTGTTGGTTTTCTTAATTGAAGTTAATATTGCATCAATATCTAAGGGTCTTACAGTACGTAAGTCAATTATTTCGCAAGAAACGCCTTCTTTTTCAAGTTCATCTGCTGCTTTATACGCTTCCTTAATAATCTTTCCAAAAGATACTATAGTTACATCTTCACCTTGGCGTTTTATATCTGCAACTCCAATTGGTAAAATATATTCGCCTTCTGGAACTTCACCTTTATCACCATACATTTGTTCACTTTCCATAAAGATTACTGGATCGTCATCTCTAATGGCAGCTTTAAGTAAGCCTTTTGCATCATATGGATTAGAAGGCACAACTACTTTTAAACCAGGGCAGTTAGCATACCAACTTTCAAAAGCTTGAGAGTGCGTTGCAGCTAATTGACCAGCAGAAGCTGTTGGACCTCTAAAAACAATAGGGCATTTTAATTGTCCTCCAGACATTTGTCTGATTTTTGCTGCATTAT
Organism: Flavobacteriaceae bacterium; assembly: GCA_013042715.1. Classification (GTDB taxonomy): domain Bacteria; phylum Bacteroidota; class Bacteroidia; order Flavobacteriales; family Flavobacteriaceae; genus Site-B15. Next base: position 1,075 of record JABDPN010000293.1, read on the forward strand.
TTATAATTTGATCTATTCCAACTAGTGAAAAGTTAAATGTCATAAATTCAACAATAGGTCTGTTTCCTGTCATTGTTGAACCTACTGCTATTCCAGCAAAACCAAGCTCAGCAATTGGTGTGTCAATAACGCGTTTAGGGCCAAATTCATCTAACATACCTTTAGAAGCTTTATAAGCACCATTATATTCGGCTACTTCTTCTCCCATTAAATATACGCTTTCGTCTCTGCGCATTTCTTCGCTCATTGCTTCGCAAACAGCTTCTCTAAACTGAATTGTTTTCATCTATTGTCTTATTAGAATCGCAAAAATAATAATAAATGAATACTATGAGCAATTATAAAATATAAAATTTTATTATGCATGCATAAGAAATTGATAAAAATTTTCTAAATTCGTAACATTATATTTGTATACTCAAAAAAACAATTTAAAGAATATGAAAATATTAGTATGTATTAGTCATGTGCCAGACACTACATCAAAAATAAATTTTACAGAAGGCGACACTAAATTTGATAGTAATAGTGTACAATTTGTAATTAATCCTTACGATGAATTTGGGTTAACTAGAGCGATGTGGTTTAAAGAAAAACAAGGCGCACAAGTAGATGTTATAAATGTTGGAGGACCAGAAACCGAAGCAACGTTAAGAAAGGCATTAGCAATAGGAGCTGATAGTGCTATTAGAGTTAATACTGAAGCTACAGATAGTTTTGTTGTTGCAAAGCAATTAGCTAAAGTTGTTACAGATGGCGCTTACGACCTTATAATTGCTGGACGTGAGTCTATAGATTACAATGGTGGAATGGTTCCTGGAATGATGGCTTCTTTAACAAATATGCATTTTGTAAATGCTTGTATTGGTTTGGAAGTTGAAGGCTCTACTGCAACTGCAGTAAGAGAAATTGATGGTGGGAAAGAAACTGTTTCTACACCTTTACCTCTAATTATTGCTGGACAAAAAGGTTTAGTGGAAGAAAGCGATTTACGTATTCCTAATATGAGAGGAATAATGATGGCTAGAAAAAAGCCATTAACAGTTTTAGATGCAGTTGAAGCACCTTCAAAAACAAAATCGGTGAATTTTGAAAAACCTGCTCCAAAAGGTGCTGTAAAATTGGTGTCTCCAGATAATTTAGACGAATTAATTGATTTACTTCATAATGAAGCTAAAGTGATTTAATTAATACTTAAAAAAATAAAAAAATGTCAGTTTTAGTATATACAGAATCAGATAATGGCCAATTTAAAAAAGCAGCTTTAGAAGTTGCTTCTTATGCCAATGCAATAGCTTCACAAATGAATACAACTGTTACAGCGGTAACGTTTAATGCAAGTGATGCTTCAGTATTAGGTAAATATGGTGTCAATAAAGTTTTAAATATTTCTAATGTATCACAATATGACGCCAAAAATTATGCAGAAGCCATAAAACAAGTTTGCGAAAAAGAATCAGCTCAAGTTGTCATTTTAAGCTCTTCTTCAGATAGTAAATATTTAGCTCCTTTTTTAGCTATTGAGCTGGATGCTGCTTATGCATCTAATGTTTTAGACATACCTTCAAGTATATCGCCTTTTACAGTAAAGAGAGCGAGTTTTACCAATAAAGCTTTTAACAATACAGAATTAAATTCAGAAGTGAAAATTATTGCACTTTCTTCTAATTCGTTTGGATTAGTTGAAAATGAGACAAGCATGACTTCAGAAGAGTTTTCTGCAAATGTTGGAGAATCTAATGTAACTGTTCAATCTGTTGATAAAGCTACAGATAAGGTATCCATTGCAGATGCAGACATTGTAGTATCTGCAGGCCGTGGATTAAAAGGTCCAGAAAATTGGGGAATGATTGAAGAACTTGCAGATGTTCTTGGTGCAGCAACAGCTTGCTCTAAGCCAGTTTCAGATTTACATTGGAGACCTCATAGCGAACATGTTGGACAAACAGGAAAACCTGTTGCATCTAATTTATATATAGCTATTGGTATTTCAGGAGCTATTCAGCATTTAGCTGGTGTTAGTGCATCAAAAGTAAAAGTAGTAGTCAACACAGATTCAGAAGCTCCTTTCTTTAAAGCAGCAGATTATGGTGTTGTTGGTGATGCTTTTGAAGTTGTTCCAGCTTTAATAGAAAAATTAAAAGCATTTAAGGCTCAAAACGCATAATTTTTATTAAATTGTGCTTAGTATAAAGGACTGTTTAAATTAGATTTTTGTGAAATTTTGCAATAATTTTACCAAATGCCACAAAGGGAGTTGGTAAAGTCCTAGTTTAAACAGTTCTTTGTGTATATAATACTATGAGTTTAGTAAGACTTAACATAAAAGGCATCTCTTATAGCCAAACACAAAATGGTGCTTATGCACTTATACTAAGTGAGGTAGATGGAGATAGAAAATTACCAATTGTTATTGGTGCTTTTGAAGCACAATCTATTGCTATTGCATTAGAGAAAGAAATAAAACCACCTAGACCACTAACTCACGATCTATTTAAAAACTTTGCAGACCGATTTGATATTGTTGTCAAACAAGTTATCATTCATAAACTAGTAGATGGTGTTTTTTATTCCAGTTTAATCTGCGAACGCGATAAAATTGAAGAAATAATAGATGCCAGAACAAGCGATGCTATTGCATTAGCTTTACGTTTTGATGCACCAATTTTCACCTATAAAAATATATTGGATAAAGCTGGAATTTATTTAAAAGTAAATCCAGATGATGAAGACGAAAACAACGAAGAAAATATTTTATTAGAAGAACTTGTTGCTGAAGAATTAGAATCTGTAACAGAAGAAGAATCTGACTACTCAAATAAATCTCTAAAAGAACTTAAAAGTTTACTAGAACAAGCAGTTGCTAACGAAGACTACGAAACTGCTGCAAGAATTAGAGACGAAATTTCTAAACGGTAAACCTCTCCAATTATGAAAAAATATATTCTAGCTGTAACAGCTATTTTTTTTGGAATTACTTCTACATTTGCACAAGAAACTGAAGCCATAATTCCAAGTCAAGGATTTTCCATAAACAGTTTACTAAGAGGAGCCCTTGGTATGCTTGTACTTATCGTAATTTCAATTTTATTAAGCAAAAACCGAAAAGCTATAAATTGGAAAACCGTTGGATTTGGACTGTTAGCTCAACTATTATTAGCGATTGGAGTTTTAAAAGTACCTGCTGTGAAATTTATATTTGAATCTGTAGGGAAAATTTTTGTTAAGATTTTAGATTTCACTTTAGCTGGAACAAAGTTCTTGTTTGCTTCATTTTCAACTGGTGAAATTGATAATTCATTAATGACTTTCGCAGTATCTATTTTGCCAACCATAATATTCTTTTCAGCTTTAACATCTGTTTTATTTTATTTAGGTATTATTCAAAAAGTGGTAAAAGGACTAGCTTGGTTACTTACAAAGGTTCTTCAAATTTCTGGTGCGGAAAGTTTAAGTGTTGCTGGGAATATTTTCTTAGGACAAACGGAATCTCCATTAATGATTAAAGCCTATTTGGAAAAAATGAGCAAATCTGAAATCCTGTTAGTCATGATTGGAGGAATGGCAACAGTTGCTGGTGGTGTTCTTGCTGCTTATATTGGGTTTTTAGGAGGAGAAGATCAAGCAATGCGAATTTTCTACGCTAAACATTTATTAGCTGCTTCTGTAATGGCAGCTCCTGGAGCTATTGTTATTTCAAAAATATTATATCCACAAACTGAATCTATAGATACTGAAATAAAAGTTACTCAAGAAAATATTGGATCTAACATACTTGATGCAATAGCTAACGGAACAACAGAAGGTTTGAAATTAGCAGTTAATGTAGGTGCAATGCTTTTAGTATTTATTGCTTTTATTGCCATGATTAATTATGGTTTTGGACTATTGGGAGGTGTTACTGGATTAAATGATTTGATTGCCGAAAATACAGCTTATAAAAGCTTATCTCTAGAATTTATTTTAGGTTATGCATTTGCACCATTAATGTGGTTAATTGGTGTTGCGGCAGAAGACATGGCACTAATGGGACAATTATTAGGTATTAAACTTGCAGCAAGTGAGTTTGTTGGATATATTCAACTCGCTGAATTAAAAGAAGCGTCTAATGTCATGCATCTTAAATATGAAAAGTCAATTATCATGGCGACATACATGTTATGTGGCTTCGCTAATTTCGCGTCAATTGGAATTCAAATTGGAGGAATAGGGTCTTTAGCTCCAGGACAACGTAAAACCTTATCAGAATTTGGTATTAGAGCGTTAATTGGAGGAACAGTAGCTTCACTTTTATCAGCAACTATAGCTGGAATGATTATTGGGTGATTAATTCTGCGAAAGCAGGAATCTAATAGTTAGTTGATAACTTTATTATAATATCTTTAAGCATCAAGTTTTAATACTCGATGCTTTTTTTTATTTTCGTTTTCGATAAATTTCTGAAACAATTTCAGAATCTTTTGTATAACCAAAAAGAGATTCTCACTTTCGTGGGAAGTTAGCATGAAGCAATATTTAGATTTAGTAAAACACGTTTTAAATCATGGTAACGAAAAAAGTGACCGAACAGGCACTGGAACAAAAAGTGTATTTGGTTATCAAATGCGTTTTGATTTAAGTGAAGGTTTCCCAATGGTTACTACAAAGAAACTACATCTTAAGTCTATTGTTTATGAGTTACTTTGGTTCTTAAATGGTGATACAAATGTAAAATATCTTCAAGAAAATGGTGTTAGAATATGGAACGAATGGGCTGATGAAAATGGCGATTTAGGTCCAGTTTATGGACATCAATGGCGTAATTGGAATAGTGATGAAATCGACCAAATAAAAGTTATTATCAATACACTTAAGACCAATCCAGATAGTAGGCGCATGCTTGTTTCTGCTTGGAATCCTTCGGTTTTACCAGATACTTCAAAATCATTTAGTGAAAATGTGGCTAATGGTAAAGCAGCACTACCACCTTGTCATGCTTTTTTTCAGTTTTATGTTGCAAATGGTAAGTTGTCCTGTCAACTTTATCAAAGAAGTGCAGATATCTTTTTAGGTGTACCTTTCAATATTGCATCTTACGCACTTTTAACTATGATGATGGCTCAGGTTTGTGGATATGAAGCTGGAGAATTTATACATACCTTTGGAGATGCACATATCTATAGTAATCACTACGAGCAATTAGAATTACAACTTTCTAGAGATACTCGACCTTTACCTAAAATGATTATTAATCCAGATGTAAAAAGTATTTTCGATTTTAAGTTTGAAGATTTTACACTAGTAGATTATAATCCACATCCACATATTAAAGGTGCAGTAGCTATATAAAAAAGAAAGGCTTCCCTTTCAGGAAGCCTTTACACCCAAATAACAACCAATTAATTATAGGTTTAGCACGCCATTTTCTGCTCCTGCATAGTCATTCCATGCATAAGCGTCTGCTTGGTCGTCGTTAACGTAAGAACCGTCAACAACATATCTAAACTCATAAGAATTGTCCTTTTGTAAATCAATGGTACCTTTAAAGGTTCCATTCTTTAATTTTCTTAAGCTAGCTTTTTTTGGATTCCAATCATTAAAATCTCCAACAACAGCTACTTTTTTTGCACCTTCTGCAGGAACTGTAAACGTTACCTTGCATACTGGTTTTGTTTTTAAAAATTGTTTTTTAATTGCCATAACACGTTGTGTTTTTTAAATACAGTTCAAATGTATATAACAAAATTTCATGTACCATAACAATTTTTACATTAGAGCGAATTTTTATGACATCTTTAAAAAATTGTTTTAAAAAATTTACACATGAAAATAAAACAATCAAAATTTTGTGTAATCATCAGTTTTTTTAGTGCATTTTTTAAGTTATTTTCACACGATAACGTTTTCGAAAACTCCTTGTTTTACAGGGTTTTAACCCAAAAACGTCAATTTTCAGAAAAACTTTAAAAAAACGTAACTTTACAACATTAATTTTTACCTATGTTTGGAAAGAAAAAAAAGAAACCACTAATAGATCAAGAACAACTAGAACTTATACAACATGCTCAAAAACGTGTAAGACAAAAAAAAGGATTGTATAATCATTTTATCTTCTTTTTAATAATTGGTACTTGTCTTATTATTCTAAATTTAGTTTTAGGATTTGGATCGGATTTTAAAATCTTAAATCAAGATTGGTTTGTTATTGTTTTACTATTATGGTTACTAATGCTCTTTTATCATTTTATACGTGTATATGTAACACATAAGTTCATGGGAAGTGAATGGGAAAAGAAACAAATTGAAAAGCTAACAGCCAAACAACAAGAACGTATTAATCAGTTAAAAGAAGGTTTTCTAAAAGAAGAAAAGTTAATTGCACAAAGTGAGGCCTTCAATCAAACTAAAGAAAGCACTCCTTTTATTGAAACAAAACCTAAATCTAACTTAACTATAATAGTAGCAGCTGGAGAAAATAATGCAATAGGGAAAGACAATACTTTAATTTGGCATTTAACAAACGACCTTAAACGCTTTAAAGAATTAACCTCTGGACACCATATTATAATGGGAAGAAAAACTTTTGAAAGTTTTACAAAACCTTTACCTAACAGAACACATATAATTATTACCAGACAAAAAGACTATGTTGCTCCTGAAGGTGTAATAGTTGTAAACTCATTAGCAAGAGCTATTGAAATAGCTAAAAAAGACTCACAACCATTTATAATTGGTGGAGGAGAAATCTATAAAGAAGCATTACTATATGCTACTAAAATTGAAATGACTCGTGTACATCACGATTTTGAAGCTGACACATTCTTTCCAGAAATTGACGAAGCCATATGGAAAGTAACTAACACTATTTTTCACGAAAAAGATAAAGAACACGAATACGAGTACTCATTTATTACATACGATAAACGATAACCTTCATCATTTTTAAAACTTATAAATTAGTGTTTAACCCTTCATTATAAAATTGCTATTTTTGCAGCAATTAAAACGAAACTTATGAACGCATATATTTTTCCTGGACAAGGAGCTCAATTTTCAGGAATGGGACTTGACCTTTACGAAAACTCAACTTTAGCTCAAGAACTTTTTGAAAAAGCTAACGATATTTTAGGCTTTTCAATAACAGATATCATGTTTGAAGGTTCCGCATACGATCTAAAACAGACAAACGTAACACAACCAGCAATATTTCTTCATTCAGTAATTCTAGCTAAAACCTTAGGAGATAGTTTTAAACCCGATATGGTTGCAGGACATTCTTTAGGAGAATTTTCCGCGCTTGTTGCAAACGGAAGTTTAAACTTTAAAGATGGGCTTAAGCTTGTATCACAACGTGCTCAAGCTATGCAAAAAGCATGCGAAATTAAACCAAGTACAATGGCTGCTGTTTTAGGTTTAGAAGATGCTATTGTAGAAAAAATATGTGCATCTACAGAAGGTATTGTTGTAGCAGCAAATTATAATTGTCCTGGACAATTAGTGATATCTGGTGAAGTTGAAGCAATTAATAAAGCTTGTGAAACCCTAAAAGAAGAAGGTGCGCGTCGAGCATTAGTTTTACCTGTTGGTGGTGCGTTTCATTCGCCTTTAATGGAACCAGCTAGAGAAGAATTGGCTGCAGCTATAGAAAGTACAACACTTAGCAAACCTAACTGCCCTATTTATCAAAATGTGACTGCAAATGCTGTTACAGATGAATCTGAAATAAAAGCAAATCTTATATCGCAATTAACTGCTCCTGTACGTTGGACACAGTCTGTTCAACAAATGCTTGCTGATGGTGCAACACACTTTACAGAAGTTGGCCCAGGTAAAGTATTACAAGGTCTGGTTAAAAAAATAAACAGAGAAGTCCAAACTGCTTCTGCAACTTTTGAAATAGAATAGATGAGGTTTTCTAAACGTTCAATTTTTATTGTAGTATTAGTTGTAGTGACTATTGCTCTAGACCAAATTTCAAAATTCTGGGTAAGAGCTAGCGTAGAACCTTTTTCTAAATCTGAAATTCTTGGTAAATATTTTACTTTGCATAATGTTGAAAATACAGGTGCTTTTTTAGGTTTAGGTAGCGATTTTAATCCTACATTAAAGTTTATATTATTATTACTACTTCCTGTTTTAGTATTAGGATTTGTACTCTATCAAGTTTTTACAGAAAAGAACATGGACAAATTCTCGTTTGTAGGATTCTGCTTCATTATTGGTGGTGGAATTGCAAATGTTTATGATAGATTTGTTTATGGAAGTGTCACCGATTTTTTCCATATTGATTTAGGTGGTAGTTTAAAAACCGGGATTTTTAATATCGCTGATGTTTCTGTAACTTCAGGTATGATTATGTTGCTTTTAGGTGCTATTATAAAATGGAGAACTTCAAAAAAAAGCCTAGATTAATCTAGGCTTTTTTATTATAAGTTTTCTCTTAGTTTTTTTTCCCATTCCCAAGCCGAAAGCATTGCATCGTTTAATGTTAGATGTGCTTTCCAACCTAGTTCTTTATTAGCTTTTTCAGTGTCTGCATAAGCTGCTATTATATCTCCTTCCCGTCGTTCAACTATTTTATAGTTTAATTTTTCTCCAGAAACGCGTTCAAAAGATTTAATGACTTCCATTACAGAACTTCCTGTTCCTGTACCAAGATTAAAGGTTTCGTAATTAGTTTTATTATTTGATTCTAATAATCGTTTTAAAGCAACAACATGAGCTTTTGCTAAATCAACTACATGAATATAATCTCTTATACATGTACCATCTTCAGTTGGATAATCGTCACCAAATACAGACAATTCTTCTCTTAAACCTATAGCAGTTTGTGTGATAAATGGCACTAAATTTTGTGGAATACCAATAGGTAATTCTCCAATTAATGCTGAATCATGAGCACCAATAGGATTAAAATAACGTAACGCAATTGCATTAAATTCAGAATTTATCTTACATACTTCTTGAATGATTTCTTCTCCAATTTGTTTCGTATTACCATAGGGTGATTCTGCTTTTTTTACTGGTGCTTCTTCTGTAATTGGCAATTCATCTGCTTGACCATAAACAGTGCATGATGAGCTAAAAATAAAATTGGAAGTTTCTAAATCTTGTAATGCTTTTAAAATATAAACAAGCGTTGAGATATTATTCTCATAGTATTTTAGAGGATGATTTACGCTTTCGCCTACTGCTTTACTTGCAGCAAAATGTATAATACCTTTTAGATCTTTATAAGTTTTAAAAAAAGCTTCTACTCTATCTTTTTCCTTTAAATCTAATTCTTCAAACTGAGGGTTTTTACCAGTAATAGCTTTAATTCTATCTAAAGTTTCTACAGAAGAATTTGACAAATCGTCAATAATAACGACTTCAAAACCTTCTTTTTGAAGCTCAACAACAGTATGAGAACCAATATAGCCTAATCCACCTGTTACAAGTATTTTATCCATTTACAAAATTAATTACTGTTGATGTAATAAATGCTATTTGTTCATCGTCTAATTCTGTATGCATTGGTAAAGAAATCACTTCTTTTATTAACTGATTAGTGACTTTAAAATCTTCTTCGTTATAACGTTCATCTTGATATGCTTTTTGACTATGAAGTGGAACAGGATAATAAACACCACAAGGGATTCCTTTCTCATTTAAATGAGCTGCAAGTGCATCTCTATCTGTATCTTTAACCTTTAGGGTATATTGATGATATACATGGCAATCGCAATTTTCGCAAAAGCTATCACATGTTTTTTTGAAAACTGGAGTTATGATATTTTCTTGACCTTTAAAAGCAGTATTATACTTTCTTGCTGCATTTTGTCTTGCCTTATTATAAGTATCTAAATGAGGTAGTTTCGTGTTTAAAATGACTGCTTGTATTGAGTCTAACCTTGAGTTTACACCAACTACATCATGATAATAACGTCTGTACATACCATGATTTACAATACCTCTAATAGTGTGTGCTAAATCATCATCGTTAGTAAAAATTGCACCTCCATCTCCATAACATCCTAAGTTTTTAGAAGGGAAAAACGAAGTAGATGCAACATGACCAATTGTTCCAGCTTTAAGCTTTGAACCATCTTTTAACGTATATGTTGCTCCTATAGCTTGTGCATTATCTTCAATAACATACAAGTTATGTTCTTTTGCAATTTCCATTATAGCATCCATATCTGCACATTGTCCAAATAAATGAACAGGAACAATGGCTTTTGTTTTTGGAGTTATTGCATTTTTAATAGCTTCTACATCAATATTAAATGTGTCTGGTTCTACATCAACTAAAACAGGTGTTAAGCCTAACAAAGCAATAACCTCTACAGTTGCAGCAAATGTAAAATCTGCAGTAATAACCTCATCACCAGGTTTTAAACCTAAACCCATCATAGATATTTGTAAAGCATCTGTACCATTAGCACAAGGAATAACATGCTTTACACCTAAATAATCTTCTAAGTTTTTTTGAAATTCGTGAACCTTAGGTCCATTAATGTATGCTGTTGAATCTAGCACTTCTAAAACAGAAGAATCTACTGTTTTTTTAATTTTTTCATATTGACCTTTAAGGTCAACCATTTGTATTTTTTTCATGGTTATTTGTTGAATTTCTGAAAGGCCAAAATTACAAAAATCATATCTCTAAGCCAATGTTTTAATATAAAGAATGTATTTTAGCACTAAAGAAATTTTAGTGTTAACATTATATAACATACTTACTTATTTTGTTGTTTTTAATTTAAAAATTCTTTCTCTTTTTAATTCTAAAATAAAGAAAGGAGTTAAAGGTAGACAAGAAACGTTTTCCATATTAAAGTCAAAAATTGAAGCAAAAGATAAAACCATATGGTTTCATTGTGCATCTTTAGGTGAGTATGAACAAGGCTTACCTGTATTTGAAGAAATAAGAAAGCTATTTCCAAAGTATAAAATTATACTAACTTTTTTTTCGCCTTCTGGTTATGAAATAAGGAAAAACGCTCCTATTGCAGATATTGTAACTTATCTGCCAATAGATACTAAACACAATGCACAGACCTTTATTGATTTAATAAATCCAGAATTGGTTGTTTTTGTGAAATACGAAATTTGGCCTAATTACTTAAATATATTAAATAAACGTAAAACTAAAACCATTTTAATTTCTGCTATGTTTAGAAAAAATCAACTTTTTTTTAAACCTTATGGTAGATGGATGCTTAAATTACTTCATTCTTATGAGCATATTTTTGTTCAAAACAATACTTCTAAAACACTACTTGAAGAATATGGTTTTAAAAATGTTTCTGTTTCTGGTGATACAAGGTTCGATCGCGTTTTTAACCAACTTAAAATAGATAATACTTTAGATTTTATTGAAGAATTTAAAGGAGATAAACTATGTTTTGTAGCAGGAAGTACTTGGCCAGAAGGTGAATACTTTATTTCAAAATATATTAATACTTGTAATACAGAGCTCTTAAAATTTATAATTGCACCACATAACATAAAAACTAAGCAAATAGAAAAACTGAGAAATTCAATATCTAAGAAGGTTGTATTATATTCTGAAAAAGAAAAAAAGAATTTAAACGAATTTGATGTTTTAATAATTGACACTATAGGATTACTATCAAAAATATATAGCTATGCAGATATAGCTTATGTTGGAGGAGCACTTGGCAATACTGGTTTACATAACACTTTAGAACCAGCAATTTTTGGTGTTCCAATTATTATTGGTAATCACTTTAAAAAATTTCCAGAAGCTATAGAAATGCTTCAAAATGGAGGACTTTTTTCAGTACCCAATCAAGATCAGTTCGATGAAATCTTAAATAAACTTGTAAACCAAGCCTCATTTAGATTAATGTCAGGACAATCTAACATTGAGTATATTAAAAAAAATCAAGGTGCTGTAATCCAAATCATCAATTTTTTACGTAAATAAAACGAAACTTTTAAGTAATTAATAAAATCAAAATATTTTGTTAAAAAAGTCTTGCTAATAAAGTAAAGAAGTTATTAATTGCACTATAATTAACATTAAACCACTAAAAATGAAAAAAGTATTATTAAGCTTAGCATTAGTTTTAGCACTAGTTGTGTCTGTTACTTCTTGTAGAGAAAAGAAAGAAGTAGAAAAAGAAGTAGATAAAGTAGAAGCTGCTGCTGAAGATGCAACTGAAGCTGCTGAAGAAGCTGCAACAGAAATGGAAGAAGCTGCTGAAGGTGCGGTAGAAGATGTAAAAGAAGCTGCTGAAGGTGCAGTAGAAGATGTAAAAGAAGCTGCTGAAGGTGCAGTAGAAGACGCAAAAGATGCTGCTAAAGAAGCAGTAGATGAAGCTAAAGAAACTGCTGCAGGTGAATTAGAAAAAGCTGCAGACAAACTTAAAAAGGAGTAGCCTTTATTAAGTAAAAGCATTAAGAAAGCCTTACAAATTGTAAGGCTTTTTTGTTTAAAAAACCATATGGAAACTTATTTTACAATGTATTACGGTTTTTTGAACTTAACATTATCTTCTTTAAAGGGTATTAATTAATCTTTATTCAGAGCTTAATAATTTAAAAAAAATCTAAGACTTTAACATAGTCCAACTATTATAAAGTTAATTCCAAAATATAGCATACAATGCTACTAAAATTAGCATCACTGCAAAAGCACCAATATTAAAAAATGGACTTGTTTTAAATAGTTGTTTTGTAATAGGAATCCCTTTGTCATCATTTTTCCCTTTATGCTGTATTAAGCTAGTAATAACAATTATTATCATTGTTAATAAAAGGGTATATCCCATTTGATCCATAAAAGGTACATCTACAAAAAATGCATTATCAGCCCACCCTTTAGGTGCAACCTTAAAGTACATGGCAATTGGTATAGAAGATAACGCTCCAATAATAGCCGCTTTATTGGTAGTTTTTCTCCAGAATAATCCTAGTAAAAATACAGCCAAAATTCCCGGACTTACAACACCTGTATATTCTTGGATAAATTGAAATGCTTGATCGATTCCTCCCAATAAAGGTGCCATAATACATGCTATTATTAAAGCAACTGCTGCAGAAAGTCTTCCTACTCTAACGGTACTTTTATCATTAGCATTTTTATTAATATACTGCTTATAGATATCCATAGTAAAGATAGTGGATGTTGAATTTAACATCGAAGCTAAAGACGAAACAATGGCTGCTGCTAATGCAGCAAAAGCTACGCCTTTCAATCCGGTTGGTAAAAATTGTAATAACCAAGGATAGGCCTTATCTGCTTGTTCTAAAGAGGGTAAGTTGTTAAGTCCTGCATCACCTAAACTCGCTAAAACTTCAGAATCATTAACCATAACATAGGCAGCAATTCCCGGTATGACAACAATTAATGGAATTATCAGTTTTAAGAAAGCTGCAAACAAAATACCTTTTTGGGATTCTTTTAGGGATTTTGCGGCCAATGTTCTCTGAATAATGTATTGATTAAATCCCCAATAATATAAATTAGCAACCCACATACCCCCAACTAGAACACCAATACCTGGTAAGTTGTTGTATTCAGGATTCGATTCATCCAAAATCATAGCAAAACGCTCCGGAACAGCATTGTAAATGGTTTTAAAACCTTCAACAATACCTTGTCCATCGGATACCGTATTCAACGCTAAATACGTTGTTACTAAACCCCCTAAGACTAAAAAGATTACTTGTATCACATCCGTCCATGCAACTGCCGACAAACCACCATAAAGGGAGTAAGCTGCAGCAAACAATGCTAGTCCCATCACACCATAGATCATAGGAATTCCCATAATGGTTTCCAAAGCCAGTGAGCCTAGATACAATACAGATGCTAGGTTTACAAATACATATAAGGCAATCCAAAAAACAGCGAGGATTGTTTTAAGGTTTGTAGAAAAACGTTGTTCCACAAATTCAGGAATAGTATATAGTCCTTTCTCAATAAAGATTGGCAAAAAATACTTACCAACAATTATTAAAGTAATTGCTGCCATCCATTCGTATGAGGCTATGGCTAAACCTGAAGCAAATCCTGATCCCGACATACCAATAAACTGTTCGGCAGAGATATTAGCTGCTATCAATGAGGCTCCAATGGCCCACCAAGGCAAGGACTTACTAGCCAAAAAATAATCTTCTGCATTTTTTTGATGGCCTTTTTTGTCTCTTGAAACCCATAATCCAACACCTAAAATCAAAATGGCGTAGCAGATAAATATGAGATAGTCTAAAAATTCAAAATTTGATGACATAGCTGTTAATTGTATTAGTTGTTAATTGTAAATATAATGTTTCGTGCTTAAACTTTTTAACGTTTCAGCTGCTTGTTCAGCAGTAATATCGCGCTGTGGATTCGCAAACATTTCATAGCCAACCATAAACTTCTTTATTTCTGCAGATCGCAACAAAGGTGGATATAACAACATATGAAAATGCCACTCTGGATGTTCTTTATCGGTAGGACTTTGATGAATACCAGCAGAATAGGGAAACGATGTCTCAAATAAATTATCGTATTTAGTTGTTAAATCCTTAATAATTCTAGCAAATGCAACTTCCTCTTCTATATTTAACTGGTTGATATGTTGATATTGATTAATTGGCACAATCATGGTCTCATAAGGCCATACTGCCCAATAAGGTACTAAAGCTACAAAATGATCATTTTTTAACAGTATACGCTCATCTTGTTCTATCTCCTGTTGGATATAATCAGACAGTAAACTTCTATTATTAGCATTCCAATATTTTTGTTGTTGACTCTGTTTTCTTAAAACAACTTCTGGGATAGAATGTTGCGCCCAAATTTGTCCATGTGGATGTGGATTACTGCAGCCCATAATATCACCTTTGTTTTCAAATATCTGAACATGATTGATATTAGGCATAGAACCCAATTCTTTATACTCCTTTTGCCAAAGTTTTATGACTTGGTGAATGTCATCAACAGACATTAAAGGCAATGTCAAGGAATGATCTGGAGAAAAACATAACACACGACAAATTCCCGATTCTGAAGATGCCTTTAAAAGACCATCTGTAATAGTAAAGCCCTCTGTATCTGGTAATAAAGCCGCAAAATCGTTATCGAAGCTAAACGTTCCCTTATAATCAAGATTGACATCACCACTAGCTCTTAGGTTAGTAGGACACAAATAGCAGTTCTCATCATAAGTCTTCTTTTTAACCGTAATTGATTTATCAGTTTTTCCCTGCCATGGACGTTTAGTTCTATGAGGAGACACTAAAACCCATTCATCAGTTAAAATGTTATATCTTCTATGTGGCTGTGTGTTTATTAGGTATTCCATACTATATTTTTTTAACACCATCACTAATCGTTGTTAGTATTGATGATAACTTTATATTATACCTTTCTTCATAGATCGCTGAGGTATTTTCAATAAATTCTTCAACTTTATCTTTATGAACAATGTTTATGGTACAACCTCCAAATCCGCCTCCCATCATTCTTGAACCTATGATATAGTCTAAATCTCTTGTAACATCTACTAAAAAGTCTAACTCTTTACAGCTAACCTCGTATAAGTGTTGTAATCCATCGTGAGATTTGTATAAACAGTTTCCAAAACCTTTTAAATCCTTAGATTTTAAAAACTCAACTGCTTTAAGTGTTCGTTTGTTTTCTTGAGTGACATACAATGCTCTATTGTATATTTTTTCAGGTAAAGTGGTCTTAAATTCCTTAACCACTTTAGCAGGAACTTCTGTTAAAAATTTATAATCAGAATACTTTTTCTGAATTGCTGCTAATGCTGTATCACATTCATCGCGTCTTACATTGTATTCACTACTTGCCAAACTATGTGAAACATTTGAATTAAGTAAAACCACTTTATATGGACTAAAATCTGCTTCTATCAGTTTATAGTCTAGAGTTTCACAGTTCAATAAAATAAGATGGTCTTTCATGCCTTTAACCACAGCAAACTGATCCATGATACCACATTTAGTTCCAACAAATGTATGCTCAGCATCTCTAGATAGTTTAATGATTTCGATATCTGATAGGCCAATATTAAACAATTCATTAACACCCTTTGCAATACCACACTCTAATGCTGCAGAGGAGCTAATGCCTGAGCCCAAAGGTAAATTACTTTCTATGATACAATCAAAGCCTTGAATTGAATTTGGTTTAATAACATTAATATGAAATAAAACACCTAAAATAAAATTTTGCCATTCAATTTCGCTACGTTCAAGTTTATCAAGATTTATAGTAAAACTACTCTTAAAATTACTGGATAGAATATTACATGTATTGTTATTAGATCTCTTAAAATGCAACGTAATTTTTTTATCCATCGCAGCAGGTAACACATGACCTCCATTATAGTCAATATGTTCGCCAATTAGATTTATTCTTCCAGGAGAATCTATGATAAGGTCACTTTGAAATGTTCTAATATCTAACATATTTATGTGTTTTTAATTAATCTTATTTCCCATTTAATACTGTAACTTTCACTAGGTTTTAAAACCTGTAATCCAATTTTATTGTTAAAACTATCTGATACTCCTGTTGTGGGTTCTATAGCTATAGTATTTGCTATTGGAGGTGTGTATACTTGCATGAACGTTTCTTTAGATGAGGCATTAATTTGCAAAACGTAATGAGGTGTTTTAAACAGTATTTCACTTGTATTTAAAATAAAACAATCATCCAGTTTTCTGTCCTTAATTTTAAACAGTTCTTCATTTTTAAAATCTTCAACATTAGTAGTAATCATTCTTTCGTCTAATACTAGTTTTTTATTGCTGTCAAATTTCAGAGTACTGTTGTATAGATTTTGACTATTAAAGTAAGGATGCCAACCCAATGTAAAAGGGAATGTTTTTGAGTCTGTATTTTTTATCTTAACATTTAGTGTTAAACTATCGTCCGTTAAAATATAATTTAGTTGGATTTTATAAGTATATGGAAATCCTATACTAGTATTAACGGTTTCATATTCAAGTGTAATAGAAGCGTCTTTGTCTGAGACATTTTTATTTAAAACCTTAAATGATTTATTGTAAACCAATCCGTGAATAGCATTATTTTCTTGCTTGTGATTTAAGTCTAATTGATAGGTTTTTCCATCAAAGTTATAGATACCATCTTTAATTCTGTTGGCGAAAGGGAAGAGTATGGAAGATGCATAGGTTTCTTTATATGTCATTGGCGACAGATCTTTTATAAGTTCATGACCATTAATATTTAATTTTTGTAAACGCCCTCCTTGGTTTAAACATATTATGGCGTATGATGCCTTGTTACTAGAATATAGCTCTAGATTTTCCTGATCATTTTCTGATTTTAAAATATGGTTAGTCTTAAACAATTATTCTGATGATTAATTAGGTATTAAATAACAAATTTGCATAAAATTAGCGATAATATTTAGGTCAAATGAAGCAAATATTATCTTTAATCAATCTTTTTATAACTTCTTTACTATTAATTTCAAAAGACATAGTTATTCTAAAATAGTTGTCCAATGCTTGTTAATTTATAAAATATAGAAATCATAATGCTTTAATAAAGTAGTTACTATTCTTATTTGTACTTAATATGGAATTATTTTCGAACAAAATAATTTGTTTTTAAAAAATCTCAATTGAATCAATAAAGTATTTTCTTGCAATAAACAATACTTCGTTAAAATATTACAGATTGCATTGATCTAGCCGGAATCTTTACTGGTATAGCCATGTTTGCTCCAATATATAATTTATATTCTAACTCATCATCTGTAGAATTCATTACAACTGTAACTATTTTACCATCTTCATTTATAAAAGATGTGCTTTGTAAAAAACTTATGCTTGAAACAGTACTTATACGTTTAGCACCTGGACGAATAAATTTTGAGAAATGACCGATATAATAATACGTTGGTGTATATATTATCTCATCTGTTCTTGTATCAGCATGAATTGGTGCAAAACATAAGTTCATGACATGGTTTGGACCACCTGTTTCATCTAACAAAATATTCCAATCTGTCCATCCAACAGTGCCTCTGTTAAAATCGTTAATCATTGAATTACCATAACGTTCAGCATTTGGCCAATATTGATATTTATTTGCATTGAATGCCTCATTACAACCTTCAGTAAAAAGCAGCTTTTTATCGGGATATGCTTCTTGTACTTTTTCTAAAGCATTAAAATTAGGTTCACCACCTCTCCATGTTTCATACCAATGAAATCCTATTCCCCAAGCATATTTTGACGCTTCAGGATCATCAAAAATTGTATTTGCACGATGAGATAATAAATCACGATTATGATCCCAGACAACTATTTTTTTATCTCCTAAACCTTCTTTTTCAAGTGTAGGTCCTAAATGATTTTTTAAGAAATCTCGTTCTTCTTCTGCAGTATAAATACATGATTCCCATCGCTGTGTTGCCATTGGTTCATTCTGAATAGTAATTCCCCAAACATCAATACCTTCTGCTTCATAAGCTTTTATGGTTTTTGAATAATACATAGCCCATGTATCGTTATATTCTGGAAGTAATTTTCCTCCTCCTAGCATATCTTTTTTCCCTTTCATAAATGCAGGAGGGCTCCAAGGGCTCATGTAAAAAAGCATATTTCCATCAGCCTTTTTTATGGCTCGTTTTATCATTGGTAAACGAAACTGTTTATCATGTTCAATGCTAAAAGTGTTTAACTCCTTATCGCCTTCTTCTATGTATGTAAAACTTCCACTACTAAAATCACAACTATGTATTGATGTTCGCATTAATGTGTAATCAATACCGTCAATTCCGTAATATGCAGAAAGTAATTCTTCCTGTTTTTCTGGCGATAGTTTTGCAAATACTTCAGCTGATGCGTCAGTTATTGCACCTCCAATACCAATAAATGTTTGAAATTGATGATTAGGATTTACAAAAATTGAATTTTCAGTTTCTAGAGCTTGTGGCGTTTTAAAAAATGTTTGTTTTCCAGTTTTTGTTAATCTTAAATCTGTATCTTTTGCTGTAGTATATATGGTCGCTATTTTACCTTCTATAGAAAATTGGTTAGTCTTTTCAAAAATTTGTTGATTTTCTTCTTTCTTTTGATCACATGATACAATAAGCATTATTAATAATAAATAAAATAGTTTTTTAAACATGATAATATTTGATTTTTTAAGATATTAAATTAATATTCTAAACCATATCCAAATTTGAACAATGGTTCAACTGATGAGTCCCAAAAATTTGGACCATATTTACCGAAATCTTTAACCGATTTTGGCCAAGAATGGGGCAATTTTCCTTTAAAATTATACTCTCCAAATATTACTTGAGCTATACCATCGCCTTCAGAACCAGGTAACCAAGCTGCAATAAATGCATCAGATTGTTCGATTTGTTTAGTAACTACCAATGGTCTTCCAGAAACTAGGATAACAATAATATTTGATACTTTTTCAGAATATTTTTTTATATAATCTTGATGTTTTTTACTTAATTCAAGTTTATATTTGGTTTCACCATTTATATCTCCAAAATATTCAGCATAAGGTGTTTCTCCAACTACAATTATTGCTGTATCTGCATCGTAATACTCTCGCGTTCCTAATTGATCGTAGACTACTTCTCCTTCAGCAATATTCTTAATTCCTTCAAGAATACTAGTTGCTCCTTCATAATTTCTATGAACACCTTGCCATTCAACTGTCCATCCACCTGATTGTAATCCTGTATTATCAGCATGCTCACCTACTACAACTATCTTACTTAAATTTTTATTTAAAGGTAACGCTTTGTTTTCATTTTTAAGTAAAACTAAAGATTCTATAACAGCTTGACGAGCTTTGTTTCTATGAGCAGGTGAACCAATATCTTTTATTAAAGTGGAATCAGGAAATGGATTTTTAAATAACCCTAACCTTAACTTTTGTCTTAATATTCTGCGAACAGCATCATTTAATCTATTCTCAGATACTGAACCATTTTTAACACCATCTCTTAGACCGTTTTGAAACATATCTAAATCTCCATCTACAGCCATTACCATGTCAACACCTGCATTTATTATTTCATTTTGCCCAAATCTGGAATAGCCCTTCCAATCTGTAACTACTATTCCATTAAAATTCATACTATTTTTTAAAGAATCTGTAATTAAAATTTTATGAGCATGCATATTTATACCATCTATGGAATTAAATGACACCATTATCGCTCCAATATCTTGCTCAACAGCTTTTCTATAAGGAAATAATAATTGCTCTAATTGATGTTTACCTATATTAGTATCTCCTCCTTCTCTTCCATAATCTGTAGAACCATCTCCAATAAAATGTTTAGCAGTTGCCAAAACTGTGTGTTTTTTTCTTAAATCTCCCTGATGACCTTTTACTGAAGACTTTACAAGTTCTGATGTTAATTCAGGACTTTCAGAATATGCCTCATAAACTCTTCCCCATTTTTCGTTATACGGAATTGCAATACATGGTGAAAATGTCCAGTTAAAACCTGTTGCCTGAGTTTCTTTTGCTGTTATTTGAGCTGATTCTTCAACTAGTTTGGCATTCCCTGTTGCACCCATACCAATATTGTGAGGGAATATTGTAGCACCTTCATAAGTGTTTTGCCCATGTACTGCATCAACTGCAAATAGTAAAGGTATTCCTAATCTTGTCGATAAAGCTTCATTTTGAAGTTTTGTAAATTTTGCTTGCCATTCTTGAGCATTTTTACCTGGTAAAGGACCTTGTGTGTGAATTACAGAACCTATGTGATGTTTAGTGATGTCTCCTTTCTCAATATCACTAAAATGCCTTACTTGAGACATTTGACCAATTTTTTCTTCTAAAGTCATTAAACTAAGAATAGAATCGATCTTAGATTCGGTTAAACTATCATAATCTTCAGTAGGTTTTAAAACTTGCTTACAAGATATTGAGTAAAAAAAACTAATCCCAATTAAAAAATATAATAAAGTGAAATTGTATTTGCTAATACTACTGGCTTTCATAAACTCTTACGTAATCGATAATCATTTTTTGCGAATGTATTGTATCATCAATACCATAGTAACCTCCCAAATTGTCTCCTATTGCGAGATTTAAAATAATATTTTGAGGTGAATTAAATGGCCAAGATAATTCAGAACTTTTATCATTATATGAAAAATAAGCTTTATCATCTACGAATGCAACTATTTTTTCTGGAGACCATTCTACAGAATAAGTATGAAATTTGTTATTCATATTGGGCACTTCTATTCTGTTTGTGGGTTGATTACCTAATTTAAAGTATCCGGATGCTGAATGTGTTGAAGCATGTGCAATACCATTTCCTGTAGTATCATCCATTTCATAACCAACACTTTCTAAAATATCTATTTCTCCACAATATGGCCATGAAATCTCATCTATATAAGAATCACCTAGAGTCCAACCTCCAGCCCAATTTCCTTTATAATTTGGAACTTTTGCTCTAAATTCAATTTTACCGTATAAAAACCTAACCTTACCTCTAGTGGTTAGTCTAGCAGAAGTCCATTGTCCTGTCTTACTATCTTTTTTTGCTACTATAATAAGCTTACCATCTTCTAGTCTTGCATTTTCTTTATTATTAATAGTATAGTACTGTTCTTCTCCATTTCCCCAGCCCCAATCCCCAAAATCATAAGTCCATTTATTAGTGTCAATTTCGTTACCTTCAAACTCATCTGACCAAACAACTTTCCATTTTTTTCCTTTAGTTTTCTGCATTAAAGTTAAGGGTGTTTTAATATGTTCTTTTTGTAATGTAAATTTAATCCAGTCTATTTTCATCCCTTTATCAAAATGAATTTTAATTCTATGAAGACCGCTATTTAAAGGGCTTCCATCTTTACCTAATGTCACAAAGTCTCCATTTGAGTTTTCGACTACAATATTACCAGTTATATTATAGGTTCGATCATCTTTGTTGTCGTAATAATCTTCAATCCATAAATTAACCATCTCTTTGTTTGACTTTTGAGCTACGTTAATTTCTGATTTGTAACGACCAGCAACAGGAATATTAACATCTAAAGCAATCCAACCTTTTGAATTTGTATCTATATAAGTGTTATATTTATTATCAGAATTAATATTTAAATTACAACTAGAATTTGTGAAGTTCTCAGCTTCAACTTTTATATGAAAACTATTCACATTATTGTTGTTAGCTAAAACAATTTTATGATTTTCCCTTAAATCACATGCTGTTAACAGTAGCACGAAGCTAAGTATACCTGCCTGTAAATATTGAAAAATTGCTTTCATTTAATTTAATTTAACTATAAGTTACTTTCTATATTCATGTTTTACCCAATCTACTTCCATTATCCATTCTCCACTCATCGGTGTATCTGAAATTTTTGCAAAGTTTAAAATTGCAAACATGGGTTCTGGATACTTATCACCTTGTCCTATGTTTCGATAAACTTCTTTATCATCAAGTCTAAATACTAAATCACTTCCTTGCCATTCAACTGAGTATTCATGGTATTCGTTTAATGTTGTTTCAACTCCTGTTCTCAAACTCCACCAATCACCACTATCACATTTACCTAAGTTTTTAATGGCTCCTGTTGTATAATGTTTTTTCTCCCCATCTCCATGATGTTCAAAAATATCTATCTCACCAGATCCAGTAAGAGGCCAACAAATATTTTCATTTGCTTCCTGAACTGGTGGTTCGTTGTTTTGAGCTCCAAGTATCCACCAGGCAGGAAACATACTGGGTTGGCTTCCTCCTAAAATCTTTAATTTGGCAGTCCATTTCCCTTTAATGAATTCTTTTCTGTTTTTTGATGTAATTCGACCTGCAACATATGGTGTTTCAGGAATTTGCTTACCGTGCTTATCTAAATTGTCACATGTATATTGCTCTTCAATATTTACAACTTTAATCTTAAGACTTCCATCACTTACTTCTCTGGTGCCGAATTTTCCATCAGGAACGTAACATTGCTTTTCATTGTTTACCCAAATGCGTTGATCTTGCCAATTATTAGGATTGAATATGTTAAATTCGTCTAAAAAATCAATTTCCCACTTATCTGTTGTATATGTATTATTTGAATATTCTTTATCATTTGACTTACATGATGTAAAGCATAATAATATTATTAATAAATAAATCCAGTAGGAGTTATAAGGTTTATGATAATTATTACTTTTGGTAAATGACATTTCTTAATATTGTGTTTTTAATACTCTTTTAAAATAATTCCCATCTTTTGTTACAATTGACAATAAATAAACTCCATTATCTATTTCTGGAATTATCAATTGAGCTTCATTAGAGTTTATTTTAATTTCATTTAAATGAACTGTTCTTCCATTAACATCAAATAACATAATTTCTTGAATCTGGTTGTCTTTACTTACTTTTACATTAAACTTTTCTGTTACCGGATTTGGAAATACTTTAGCCATTTCATCTTTATTTATATGAAAATCATTTACACTTAAATTTTCATCTGAATAAATAAATTCAAACCAGTTTATATTAAAACCAGGTTGTAGAATAGTCATCTTTAAGGTATAAACACCTTTATCTAAATTCGTTTCAAAAGTATTAGTAGTCCATGATTGCCAACCTCCAGTTATTGGTATTGAAAACCATCCTAAACTTTGTGTTGATTCATTATTGATTATTTCAAATTGAAGTATTCCTTGTTGGCTTTGAGCTGAAGTTCTTAGATTTAAATCGTATATACCTGTTTCACCCACATATACTTGGTATTCTGCAAAATCACCTATATCTGTCCAACCTACATTTAATCCTCCTCCAGAATCTGAAGTATTTTCAGTTTGCAAACCAGATTGATTGATAAAATCCTCTGCTTCTATTTTTCCAGGTATGTAGATTCTACTGGGTAAATTATTTGCAACTTGAAAATTTACTAACTGTGGTAAAACATCATTGAAAATTGAGTTAAAAACTCCTCCAATATGATCTAATGTAATATTTTGTTGATGATATAGAAAATCTACCATTTCAATCAAAATTACTCTAGAGTTCAAAGAATCAAATTGTATTGATTCAATAGTTTTTGATTCTCCATTTATTTTAACATCAAAGTATTCTAATAGAATACTTTGATTGTCTTGCAATGGATGATTTAAAGTTAATCTAATTGTTTTTTCATTCTCTAAAACAGTAGCTCCTAAAGGCTGAAAAGGTGGTTCCGGATCTGTAGATGAAATAAATTCTATACTACTAAGATTAAACTCAACGTTACCTATAATTTGAACTTTTAGTATTCTTGTTCCTGCTTCTAAATAAATATTTTCTTCTACTCCATTTACAAAATTTGACCATCCACCACTATTATACAAGTTAATGTTCTCTGAAATATCTATATCATCTAAGAAAAGTTTTAATATACCGCCAGATTGTGGAGATGCGTATCTAACATTTAAATGATAAAACCCAGACTGTTCAATATTAACAGTATAATTCATCCATTCTTGATCCTGAACATATGCTACATGATAACCATTGCTATTGAAAGTATCTGAATTTGACGAGATATCTACACCATCGTTTCTGTAATTCCAACCAGAATTCCAAGCAGCAAACGAACCTGTACTTAATGAGTAATTTGCATAATCTATATCAGAATAAGCTACTCCATTAGTTCCTAAATCAAAATCAGACATATAAATAACTCCAGGAATAGTATGATTTTTATAAGGAATATGTGTTTGATCTTGAGGTTGCCTTAATTGAGCATCAATTACATCTTTAAAATATGTTGTATTCTGAATCAACAGATCATTTGTAAGCTGTGACAATCCTTGAATAGCATTACTCACTGATGGTGGTGCGGCCTCACCTTTCCAATAATTAATTATAGCTTCATAATTTGGGTTTGAAGAAATTGAAAATGGTGCTACAGTAGTTTCTATTCGTTTATATGGCCACCAAGACCAACCAATGTTATTGTCTTCAAATAATTTGATTGCTTCAGTATACCATACATTTGAATTCTCTCCAGATTCACCACACCATAATGGAATATTGTATTGATTTCTCATATCCAATACCCATTGTATTGATGCAGTATCATTATAAGTCCAATATTTATGGAAACTGTAGACCATATTAGAATCCCATGGTGGTGTTAAACCAGTAAAATCATTTGCAAACCAATTTCCTTCAATAAATAGTATATGATTTGTATCTACAGCTCGAATAGCATTCGTAATATCTACATATAAATTACGTAGATCATAAGTTCCTAAATTCCAGTTAACTTCATTTATTAAATCGTAACCACCAATCCATGGTTCATCTTTATAGCGATTTGCTAATTGTGCCCAAAGTGCCACAGTTTTACTTTTATTAAAATCACTTTCCCATAACGAGGGTAGTGAGGGATCATAGTCTGAAATTGGTTGATCGTAGCCCTGTCCTCCAGGTGCTGCATGAAGATCTAGTATCAAATAGATTTGATTAGCTTCACACCAGTCTAACAATTCATCTACCATCTCAAATCCTTTTGTAAGCCATGTATTTTCGCCTTCAATAGGTTCATCTTGTATTGGAAGTGTAAACAAATTATAATGCATTGCTAATCGAACACTATTATAACCAAAACTTGCAATGGAATCAATATCCGTTTCTGTAATAAAGTTTTCAAGCCAGTTATCGTAAAATATTTGTGTTTCAGTTTCACCAATAAGCTCAATAAGTTTTGTTTTAAATTCATGCTGTGTATCCGCAGCGCCATTAGAGTTCATCATATATCCTTCTTGCAGCATCCATCCGCCTAAACCAACTCCTCTTAATAATACCTCTTCATTATTATCATTAATAATGTTAGTGCCTGAAGTGGATAACATTTGAGAATTTGATACAATTGCAAAAAAAGCAAGTACTATAAATAAAATATTCTTCATTTCATTTTAATTTATTCGATATTATCTAGCCCATATAATGTTATTTCAGAACCGTTAACGTATGCCTCACTACCATAATTTGATGTTAGACTAAATTTTAAATATCTGAATGCTTCAGAAACAGCTTCTAAATTAAAATCATGGCCATTTGCAGCTTCTTCAAGACTTGAAGCAGGTATATTTCCTTCTGCATCTCTAGGGTCACCTATATCAAATTGCCCCAATTCTTCCCAATTTTGAGAGTCATTACTTGCATATAATATAAAGGACTTCATGTTTTCCTCTTGATAGTAATAAGGCGTATCTGCAGGACCATTATACCAAAAAGCTCTTTGCCATACTTTGAATCTGTGAATTTTAACAGTCTTATTCAAATCAATAACAAAATCTAAAGGCCAGTTTAAAGAACCTCCGTTTTGATCTCTCCAAATCATAAAATAGCTGTTGTCCGAATCGTTACCAACTGTATCTATAACATCATCCCAAAAGTTTACTGTTGCACCTTCCCATGCATTTCCATTAACAGATTGTGAAGTAACTAATGTCCATGTAGATTTATCGATTACTTCCTCAAATAAAGGAGTTAATATTGCTTTTTGCTCTAAACTTGTTTGATTTCCATCAAAATCTTCAACTTGAGTTGAAAATGTCATTTCAACAGATTCTAAGCCTCTAACAAAAATACTTTCTTGAGCGTTATTAGAAGATAAGATTCTAATCTGCTCTTCATAGCCATCATTTATATGCAAGTATACATAAACTGTTTTAGATTCTATATTTTCCCAGGTAACCTTTACACCACCTAAATCTGGTGTTATTTCAATACTCTCTTGAACCAAAAAAATAAAGGACTCTAATGGCGTTAGTTCTATTTCAACAGCATTAGACTGATTATAGTTTTCGTCTATCACATATAATTTAATGGTTAAAGGAGTCGTTTGGTTTAAACCTGTAATCTCAATATCATTATTGTATTTGCTAGATGCTCTACTAACTTCGACCCCTAAAGTGTTTGTATAAACAGCTTTTACATATAAAATGTCATTATCATCTGGAAGTGTATATGTAATTACACCTCCACCATTTGTAGGTGTTACAGAAACAATTGATAAAACAGAAGGAGGTGTTGTATCCTCATCATCTTTTTTTGAACATGATACAACAATTGTAAACGCTAATATTAAAAAGAATAAGGTTTTTATTATTTGATTTTTCATTGTCTTTTATTTATGGTTACCATCCTGGATTTTGAACTAAATTTGGATTTATTGATAATTCGCTAAAACTTATTGGATGAAAATAGTCTCTTGGTGAGTTAAACGATCTTGTTCCGACTTCAATTACATTGTAAAAATTAGTCTCTGTCTCTTCATCTACAGACCATCCTTTTACTGGAGTTGAAAAGTATTCTTCAGCTAATTTCCATCTTCTTATATCATTATATCTATGTCCTTCAAAAGCTAATTCTATAAGTCTTTCTTGTCTAATTATTTCACGTAATCCACTTTGACTTAGATGTTTTCCTGGATTTAAGGCAATTGTGTTATCGCTCCATACTTGCTCAACTGCATTAATTCCTGCTCTTTCTCTAATTGCATTTAAAGCATCAAAAACTGCTTGACTTGGCCCATTGAGTTCATTCTGAGCTTCTGCTAAGTTCAAGTATAGCTCACTTAATCTAATTATTGGAAAAGGATAATTAACTAATTTAGAGTATGCATCTCCCTCTGAATCTTGATGTGCAATTTTTTTAAGACCATATCCTGTTGTTAAATAATCACTTGTATTAGCATTACGCCCATGAGATTCACCTTTACGCATCTTTAAACTCCATAATTCTCCCCAAGTCCTGCTAAATCCTCTATCAAATGCTAAAGAGGAATAAAATCTTGGTTCTCGATCTAAATTTAGTTTTGCTGTTCTTTGTCCATATTGAGCAATATATCTTTGAGTAAATGCAACTGGAGTTACAGCGTATCTATCATTATAATCAAATGTTAGATCCTCATCAATTGGAAGTCCATTTTTTGTATAATATAATTCAGCCATTCTCAAGGTAGGAGCAATCCATTGCCACGCAGCTTCTCCTGAGGAAGCTGAAGGGTTTTTCATTAAAGATCCAGCTTGTAATTGCCACCAATCACCTGAAACAGGACTTGAATTTCCCCATATTAATTCAGAATTCCATGGATCTGTGATCAAATATCTCGTATTATATTGACTTTGAATGAATGGGTTTATATAATTGAAAGCATCAAATGAAGGGATATCTCCATTAAAATTATACATAGAAATTCCTTGGTCTAAAGCAGCTGATAGTGCTTCACTTGCTGCATCAACTGCTAATTGCCATTTCTCTATTTGATATGTCTGGTTGAAAAAGTTTTCCCCATCTTGATTTGTAAAACCTGAGTAATACTCACTGTTACCATTAAATAAAGGACTAGCATTATAAAGTAATACTCTAGATTTTATTGCTTTCGCAATTACTTGATCTACACGTCCTAGATCATTACTACCAATAACTCTTAATGGAAGATCTAGAATAGCTGAATCAATTGTTTCAACTATATAAGAAATTACTTCATCAATTGTATTTCTAGAAACTCTTACTTCATCATCAGAAGCAGAGATTGGTATATTTGTATCAACAATTGGTATTGGTCCATAATAATTTAATAATAAGAAATGGTAGTAAGCTTTTAAAAAGCTGGCTTCTGCTTTCCATTCGTTTTTTTCTTGTTGATCCATATCAACAACTAAGTCAATATTTTCTATCAAAATATTACAACTTCTTATAGCTTCCCATAAAGAACCTTGTCCTCTACCAAATGCTCCATAACCAGACCAAAAGCTTAGTTTAGGATTTGAAACAGATTGCTGACCCTTCATTAGTCTTATAGCATCTGTTTCTTTGGCTATAGGTGTTGTTAACTCATCAGAAGCAAGAACATAAGTTGCATAAATACCATCATTCTGAGGCAAATAACTATAGCAATTGGCTAGTGCATTATAAGCTGTTTCCTTCCTGTTAAATAACAAACTCAACTCTTGTGTTCTATCTGGAACTATATCTAAATAATTCTCACAACTTGTTAATACAATCAAAGAGAATAAAATAGCTTTAACAAATATTTTTTTATTTTTCATTTTTATTTTTTTAAAATTTTGCTTGTAAACCAATATTATAAATTCTTTGTGGAGGGTAACCTAAACCATTACCAGCCATTTCAGGATCCCATAAATCAAATTTTGAGAAATTAATTAAATTTAATCCACTGAAATAAATCCTTGTATTTACAGAAGAAAATATTTTACCGAATTTTTTAGGTATCGTATACCCTACCTCTATACTTTTTAATCTTAGGAAATCTCCATCTCTTAACCACCAAGTTGATGGTTTTTCATTATTTTCAATCTTAAATGTTGATAATCTAGGCCAAAAAGCATTTGGATCTGGATTATTTTCAGACCAATGATTATTTGCAATTATACTTAATGCATTTCTTTCATTAACAAATGGTGAAATATTCTCGGGCTGAATAAAGAAAGAAGTTCTAGCAGCACCTTGCATAAACATAGAAAAGTCAATATTCTTATATCCAGCTGAAAAACCAAAACCATATACTATTTCTGGGACATAAGGCTTTCCAATTGGCACCTGATCTAATTCATTTATTACACCATCATTATTTACATCAGTATATTTTATATCTCCTGGTAAATAAGCATTACTTGAAGAAAATCCATTGAATTGTTCTGGAGAATTATCAATATCCTCTTGGTCAACAAATAATCTTTCTGCTATGTAACCCCATTGTTGATTTATTGGGTGACCTATTCTGCTTAAGTTCTCATTTTGAAACTCTGGCTCTCCATTTACTAATATCTTATTTGTTGTGTATGTAAAGTTTCCTCTGGCAGTAATGTATAGACCAGATGGGAAGGCATGATTATAATCTATTGATAAATCTATACCACTTGAATCTACTTCTCCAACATTGCTACTTATTGATGTTGTCAATCCCATAGTTTCCGGAATATATTGACGCTCCATATAAATATTTTTTCTATGCTCTTTAAAGTAATCTAATAATAAATTAATCTTATTAAATAGCCCTAGTTCTATTCCATAGTTGGCTTTTTC
>JABDPN010000179.1 GCA_013042715.1 Flavobacteriaceae bacterium
GGAGTTTATAATGCAAAATACAACTTTTATTTCTGAGCACGACTTTACTTTAGTATGTGAGTCTGGAGAAATTGAATACAAAAAGGGTGACTTGGTAGAGTTTTGCCATGATGAAGATGGTAATGTTTGGATTTCTCATTTTGAAGAAAGTGAAGATAAAGTCCATGCTTTTGAAATTGAAATTACAGATAAAGATTTGTTTTCTTCTCTTTTAGAGAATACTATATTAGTAGAACAAGAACTAGATGATAAAATTTCTTTTGAAGAAATGTCTATTGATAAACTTCTTATTGAAGAAGAAATCGACATGCCTACTCTTATGCAGTTCATGGTAGAAGCTGCTTATACTAAAGCAGTTCGTGGTGGAAAGGTAACGAAAGTTCCAGTACGTCGTAAGAAAATGAAAATGACTCCTAAACAAAAAGCAGCTCGTATGAAAGCTGGTAAAGCTTTAGCTAAAAATCCTTCTGCTAAAAAAGCTCGTGCTAAGTCAATGAAACTTCGTAAGAAGAAGAATCTTGAGTCTTTTGTTATTGATAAGTCAGCTTTATTTGATAACTCATTAGAAAGTGTATCAAAACGAGTTCATGAGTCTCTTTCTTCTTTCTTTGGAGAGACAGCAAAAGTTAAATTAACAAAAGAAAATAAAGTTCAAGTTAATTTATTTAATGCTGAAGAATCTCAATTAGAAGAAGCTCTTACGGCTTTAGATATAAATTATTTCATTGAAGGTCAAGATGATAATAAAGTAATTACTTTCTTTAAACCACAACCTGACCAAGTAGTCGAAAGTTATTACAGCACTCCTCTAAATGAGTCTGATGACGAAGAAGATATGGACTATATGGAAATGTGTGGTAAAATGCATTCTGAAATGAAAACCAAGATGAAAGAAATGGAAGAATCTGATGACGAAATGGATATGGAAAAAGCCAAAGATATGATGGATTCATATAAAGAAAAAATGAAAAAAATGAAAGAGATGGAAGATGATAAAGAGAAAGAAACTCTTTATAGTGAAATGAAAGGTGATTATCATAAGTTCATAAAAATGATGGATAGTAAAAAAAAAATGAACAAGTAATGGAAGCCTTGTCTAAAGGCGATGCAAAATTAGCTAAATCAACTGCAAATTCTCTTGTAAGTGAATTTGAGGGATTGGTAGCAGATGAGATTAATATGATAGTTGATGATATAGAAGATGAAAGTGGTTTTTATATCGAACTTATTAAGCAATTTAAGAAACTAATATAAAATAACTAAGAAAAAATTATGCCAAAAGCTAGAGAGTATTATGTAATAAAACCTCTCAGACTACCAGAAGAAACTGAGTATAAGAGAGGTTTTGAACTAGTAAAATATAACACTAATAGACAAGTATCTTCTATAGGAAATGTTTATCAAACTATGGAAGATGCTTTTATTAGCGATGACGCTGGTTTTAAATTACATAGGAATGAATTAGCATCAAGAAGAATAAGGATAGTTAAAAAACATTTAGAGTTAGGTGAGCCTAAATTTGCTTGTTACTGGCTTCATCGCAGAGGAATAGAGTGTTTTAAAGTTTAATATGAGAATAAATTAAATGAAAAATAAAGTAGAAGAAGCAGCTGCTAAATTAAGAAGTTGGAAGGAAGCTAAAAAACTACCAAGTGCAGTTACTCCTGTTATTGAAATTGAGCATGATAATTCTAAATTCACTTTTGTTTTTAAACAAAAAGAAGGAAGAATTGCTCCTAATAATCAAATTATAGATGTGATTCAAGTAGATGATCATCATGATTTTAAAACCATTATGATGTTTATTAGATCTTCTTTTCCTTCAGTTATTGTAAAAGGCGTATTAAATAATAACTTTGATTTAAAAAAATTAAAAAGTGATATTGATAAACTTCGCCCTAAGAAATAAAACGGTAATTTAATGACAGGTTCTAATTATAGAAAGTACGTAAACTATATTGCAAGTCTCCAAGCTTGTAAACGAGATATCTATATTAAGTCTCATGGTTTATGTGTTACTGCTTTATTACCAGTAGATTCTGATTCTAATTTAAAAACAGAAATAAATTACTTTGGTGATATGTGTGCAATAAATAGAGTAGATAAACCTATGTTTGTTCTTCCTCTATATAATGACTATTATACTTTATTAGATGTAATTGGAGAAGATCACGAAGATCCATTACCATTAGAATGTGAAACGTTATCAGTTGATCATTGGCCTAGAGATACTATATTCATGTTACCAGTATTAATAGAAGGAGTTTTAAAAGATAGGTTTTGGAGAGTACTTTCACACGAACAAAAACATTTAGAAGTAAATTACCAAAAGAAAATTAAATGTGTACCAGCAAGAGATTCTTGGCTAGAAGGAGTAAATTAAAAATGAAAAATAAAGTAGAAGAAGCAGCGAACCAACTAAGGTCTTGGAAAGAAGCTATATCAGTAGAAAAAGCATACGAAATAGTTTTAAGAGATTCTATAATGGAAGTAGAAGAGCTAATGGAAGGTGGATATTCAAAAGACAAAGCCATAAAGGAAGTTCTAAATCCAATGTATCAAGATTTATATAAAAAAATAACTAAAGCAGTACGATAATGAACCGAATAGAAGAAGCTTCAAATAAATTAAGAGCATGGAAAGAAGCTAAACCAAAAGTAAAATTTGATAAAGAAGATTTATTGAGTATAGCAAAAGAAGTTGGAATGGATTTAACGAAAGTCCCAAATTCTGAACTTAAAAAACATCATAATGAAATATTATCAAATGCGCGAAAAGAGTTAGCTTCAAATAGATGGAGTACTTCTGAAGATATTGAAGCTGAATATTACGCTGCAGCGAAACAATTTTATAAAGGCTTTAAGGTAATTTAATGTCTATTGTATTAAATTCAACATTAGTTGAAGTACATAAAAACTTAAACAAAATAATATTTAATATACTTCAAGCCTTAGAACCAGATGCTTGGAAAGACCAAGGACAGATAGTATATTCTACCGTAAATGATTGGGATACTGCTTATCAATCATACTTGGTAAAAAATAATATAGAAGAGGTTAAGTTTCCATTTGCTTCTTTAACAAGAAATGAAACACAAAATCCTTACGCAACTTATAATGATCCTTTTACAGTATGGCAAAATGATACTGGACAAGGTGCAAGGATAAAACCAGTAAGAATAGAGTTTGAGTTAGTAATATATAGAAGAGAATATATTAATTTAGAATCGATTGCAGATTATATTATAGTACAAGGAACTGATACTCAAAAATATAGTTTTTACTCTGAAATACTAGAACAAGATACAGAATTTAGTTTTCATTTTGAAACTCCTTCTCATGCAATGGTAGCAGGAAAAGAAGAGAAACTAAGAAGTCAAGGATTCATATTTAGTTTAAACATACCAATTGTCGTAGATTGTGTATTAGGTTTACGAAAAGATCAAAAGTTAATTACTACTATTGTACAAAAAACTATTCTAGAAAATACTGATCCAGAAATTATTTTAGATTCACAAATAATAACAACTCAAGATGAATGAGGTTTATATGAAAAAATTAACTCTTCTTAATATTGGAAAAGTCCAAAAAGCAGTAAAAGGAACAGACGGAAAAGTATACTATCTTCCTCCTAGATCTCCTAAATCCCTCCCTGCTGGGGTTGAAATCTCTGAAGGCATGCATAGAGAAATTAAAATTACAGTTTCAGAATCTTAATAAATTTGAAAGTATAGTTTCATTAATAAAATAATAAAAATAAGAGGTATAAAATGGTCAATGTTACTGGAGGTCGTCCTGGAGTTTTCCAACCAGAAACTGATATTTCACAAGTTGTTCGAGAAGCCGCTTCTGATGTTGGTGTTATAGTTGGTACTTTTCCTCGTGGCCCAATAAATAAAAGAATACTTATTACTAATACTGGAGATATGAATACTCTTTTTGGAGATCCTAATCCTAGTTTTGGTTATGCAAGTTATTGTGCAAACTGTGCATTAGAAACAATGAATCAACTTTATGTAACGAGAGTTGCTGCTCCTGATGCACTAAGTTCTGCGTTAATTGTAAATGATTCTGCTGCTGGTACTGCTACAGAGTTAGCAACAAATGGTCTTTCTGAAGGAATTCAAGAAGTAGGAATCGCTACAGTTTCTTTAATAAATACAGGTGATGGAGTTACTACAGTTTTTGCTGGTACTTTAGGTGGAGCAGAAATTGATTCTATATTATCAATTGAAGATATCGTAGTAGGTGGAACTTCTGTTGGTCCTCTTACAGTTGATACTAACGTAATGCCTTGGACAATTGCAGGTCCTGGTCTTACTGGAACCTCTTCTACTCTTGATCCAAATACTAAAGCATTTTCTTTTGACTTTGCCGTAGCTCCTGCAACTGGTGAAGAAATACAAGCTTTTTTTACTGCAGAGTCAGCTGATAGATTATTCACCGTAGCAGCTGAAAATCCAGGTCTTTGGGGTAACGCTCTTAAAGTTGCAGTAGAAAATATTAATGCAACAGATTCTACTTTTGAATTAGTAGTATTTGAAACTGTTGATGGTACAGATATTGAATTGCAGAGATTTTTAGTTTCTCGTAAAATGCAGCTAGATGGTTTTGGTCGTCAGCAATATCTAGAAGACGTTATCAATGGTAATAATATCTATATTAGAGTTTATGACAATCTAGCTCAAGTTGATACAGAACTTCCTCAAGCGTTTGCTGCCACAAATCTTTCTGGTGGAGATGATGGTTCTGCAATATCAAATGGAGATGTTATCGAAGGTTGGGATATTTATTCTAACAAACAAGACATTCAAATAGATATATTGATTAATGGTGGTTTTGTTTCTGATTTAGATTTTACAGTACAATCTAAAATCAAATCTTTATGCGAGTCAAGAGACGATTGCTTTGGAATTTTAGATGCTCCATTTGAGTCATTATCAATGTTTCCAACAACTGATCTTACTGACTGGAGAAACACTACTCAAAACTTCAATAGTTCTTATGTAGCGTTATATGCTCCATGGTGTGAAGTATACGATTCATTTAATGATAGTACAAATTTTCCAATTCCACCTTCTGGTTTTGTAGCTCAAGTATTTTCTCGTAGAGCAAATAATACTGAAGCTTGGTTTCCTCCTGCTGGCTTTAACGATGGTATTATAGACAGCGGACTTCTTCCGTTCACACGTCTTACTCACCGCTATACAGATGGCCAACAAGATGCAGTATATAGCAATGGAGTAAACTTTCTTCTTACAGAGCCTGGTACTGGAACTGCAGTATTTGGAGATAAGACTCAACAAACAAAAGCTTCAGCATTAGATAGAATTAATGTACGAAGATTGTTGAATATTCTTAAAAGAGCGATGCGTGGATTCTTAAAGTTCAAATTATTTGAATTGAACACAGAATTTACTCGTGCTGATATAACTCAAGCATTGACAGATTTCTTAAATGGAATTGTTGCTCGTCAAGGTCTTACTGATTTTAGAGTTGTTTGTAATGATATAAATAATCCTGGATCTGTAATTGATAACAATCAATTAAATGTTGATGTGTATATTCAACCAACTAGAAGTATTAACTTTATTAAGAATGAGTTTATCATTACACGGACTGGTGTTGACTTTGACCAAATAATTAATGCTAGAATTCCAGAATAATAGGAGTATATAAATCATGGCGAATATTGAAGAATTGCGCAACTTGGCCGACCCTCTAAAGGGATATCAGTTTAAAGTTACTATATCAAACGCACCTGGAACTGGAGCAGCAATTGATCTATTACAATTTAGATGTACTGCTGCTGCTCTTCCTGGAAGAACAATAGATCAAATTGTAACATCACTAGACGGATTTGATGTATCAGATGCAGGTAGAATTCCAGGCCCAAGAACTTGGACTACTACTTTTACTGAAGGCACAGATGTTCAGGTAATTGAAAGAGTTGATAGTTGGCAAAAGTTAATTTATGATCCAGTTACCGGAGTACAAGCCTCTAGAGCTGATTATAAAAGAACAGCAACTATCGAGCTTTATGGAAATGATAAATCTGTTACATTAACTCGTACTCTTGTTGGTATTTGGCCTACTGACATGGGTGAAATTGCTTTTGATAAAGCGAGCTCTGAAGCC
Organism: Flavobacteriaceae bacterium; assembly: GCA_013042715.1. GTDB lineage: Bacteria > Bacteroidota > Bacteroidia > Flavobacteriales > Flavobacteriaceae > Site-B15. The sequence goes on from JABDPN010000179.1 coordinate 6,138, forward strand.
GTTACACTAGATGTTACATGGGCATTTGATTATATGGACTAATCTTTTTATAACAAAAGATTATTTTACATTTATAATAGGTTGAGTTATAGTAACTATATGAAGCAGTTAATATTGATTTTAAGTTTAGTATTTATATCTTCACATATTTACGCTGAACCTATTATAAGTACAGGAAAAGAAAAAAGATTAATATTTCCAAATTTCATAAGATTATGTTATAATGGTAGAGTTGCTTTATTTATGAAGGAGAAAAATAAGAGAAAATCTTATGTACTTTATTATGTAAGTCCTTTATATTGTGCAAAAATTTGATACTCATATACTATTGATCTAAGCTTAGTATATGTTTTATAAGATAATAGAGGAGAATCTAGCCCCTCTTACTTTCTTAGAAGCTAGTAATTGGATTACTTAGGATTTAAGACTAAGTAAGGAGATGAGAAAATGTAGGCGTTTGGAACCTATACTAATATTTTCTTTATATACACGGAGTAGAGAGCGGCTACTGGGTTGGGAGTTCCCGACCGACGCATATACGGTACGGCTATTATCGTCCACTCAAATAGCCTAAAATTTAAGAGAGAGAGAGGAATTAAAAATGTTTAAAGTTGGTGATAGAGTTAGAGTTCTTTCAGAAAAAGAATCTAATGTTACTAATTGGTCATCTTTACAGCTTTCATTTATTGGAAAAATAGGAACAATTGCTGACGAAGATGATGGAACAAGTGTTCACTATGTTAAATTTGATAATGATACTTCTTGTTTTAGCGTAGAGAAATTACAATTAGTAGAAGAAATGACTCCTAAATTTAAAGTTGGTGATAAAGTAAAACTAATTACTAGCAATGAGATATGCTCTATTTATACAATTGATGGTCGTCACAGAGGTGAACAATTATATACAATAAAACCTTTAGAATCAAGTACTGGATTTTTTTCTTTAAACATATTAGAAAGTAATATAGAATTAGTAGAAATGAAAGAGAAACAAGATCTTAATTTAAAAGTAAAAGTTCCAGTAGATGGAATTCTTATGCATTATAGTGACAATAAGTATTTCAAGAAAAAAGAAGAGACTACCACAGAAAATGTCTCTTTAAATAAAGAACAAGATATTTATTCTAATTTATTTATTGCATTCAATCCTCATTCTTATAGACTTGGATTAAGTTGTAATGAATAAAGCTATATACGAACTAGAGTGCAGCTAGTTTTCTGAAGCCTGAACAACTTCAGAACCTCCTCCCAAGGAGCCGGTCACCTCCTACTGCATAGTGGCCATTTATTATAAAATTCCTTTAGAGAGGTTTCTCTAGGTAGTAATGAAAACTTTACCAATATTCTTTTATAAGGACTATAATGTCTAGAAAAATAGAAGACGTGAGATCATTAAATGATCCTCAACGCGCATATAAATGGGAAGTTAGCCTACCTAATTTTGGTCCTCAAAATTTAAGAACTTCTCCTGATTCTTTTTTAAATCGTCAATTAAATACCAGATTAGGACGTTTAGCTGCTACTGAAATCAATCAAAGAGCAAGTTCTATTCTTGGCAGTCCATTAGATTTAATTAATATCCCTCCTCGAGATTTTAGAGCTTCTTTTCAAGTAGAAGAAGTTCAAGGTGTCCCATTCCCCGGAGTCGACAGAGAAGCTTTTTACGAAGCTGGTCGTAATACATATTTTCCATCATTAGAAGATATTAACTCTTTTTCTATTGTATTTTATCAAGATGCTTCAAATAAAATACCGAACTATATCATGCAATGGAAAAGACGAATAATAAATGAAGATGGAACTAAAAATCTTCCTAAAGAGTATAAAGAACCTATTGGAATTAAATTAAAAAATGGACTTAATCAAACTGTTCTTGATGTGACATTTAAAGGCTGCTTTCCAACTCAATCTTCTGGATATAACTTATCTAATCAATCAGAGAACCTGAAATTCACTCAGGAGTTTTCTACTGATAGACTTATATTCAATTCAGTATCTGAAACTTTAGTCTCTCCAAAAGACCAGATACTCGACAGGTTGGAAAGAAAATCAAGAAAAGATATTAATAGAGAAGCAGGATTTGAATTATTAGGTTAAATTAACATTTTTGTTACAATTCTCTATTGTACTTTATTAAGATCTAGGTTATAATTAGATTATAAGATAATTAATTAACCCGGAGGCAATAAAATGATAGACGAAAAAATTGTAACTAGAATTGAAAATCTTCTTCGAATGGCTGAAGATTCTTCTTCTCCTAATGAAGCAGCAATTGCAGCAGTGCGAGCTAAAAAGCTCATGGATAAGTATCAAAT